>JBBRXI010000257.1:0-4247 GCA_038248575.1 Burkholderiales bacterium
GACGCTGCTGCGCGACCGCCTGCGCCAGGCGATGACCGCGAGCGGGCGCAGCGGCAGCTATTGCGTGCTGCTTTTCGTCGACCTCGACCACTTCAAGACACTGAACGACTCACTTGGCCCCGCGGTTGGCGATTCGTTGCGCAACCTGCTTGAGCAGCGAATCGCCAACCGCGTGGCCAAGTGAGTCGTTCAGCGTCTTGAAGTGGTCGAGGTCGACGAAAAGCAGCGCGCAATAGCTGCCGCTGCGCCCGCTCGCGGTCATCGCCTGGCGCAGGCGGTCGCGCAGCAGCGTCCGGTTCGGCAGGCCGGTGAGCGGGTCGAAGAAAGCCAGTTCGTTGATTTTCTCTTCGGCCTGTTTGCGCGCGGTGATGTCGTATTGCGCGCCGATATAATGTGTGACGGCGCCGGCATCGTCCTTCACCGCCGAAATCGTCAGCCACTTCTGGTACTCCTCGCCGTCCTTGCGCCGATCCCAGATTTCGCCCTGCCAGCTTCCTGTGCGGGTGACGCTCTCCCACATGGCGCGGAAAAATTCGTCGTCGTGGCGACTGGATTTCAGCAGGCGCGGCGTCTGGCCGACCGCCTCCTCGGCGCTGTAGCCGGTATTTTCGGTAAACGCCCGGTTGACGCGCAGGATGACGCTGTTGCGGTCGGTGATGACCATCGCTTCCTGCGCGTCGAACGCTCGCGCGGCGATGCGCAAATCGGCTTCGATCCGCTTGCGCTCGGTGATGTCGAGGATCGTTCCAACGAGCGCCTGCGGCTTGCCGTCGGCGTCCACTTGTACTTCGGCCTGGCTGAACACCCAGCGCTCCTCCCCGTCGGTGCGCCGCACGACGCGGTACTCGCGCACAAAAGACAGCCGCTGCGCGATGACCGTCTGCGTGTACTCCTGGTGCGCTTGCCGACAATCCGCTGCCGCCAGTTCGACCCAGTGCCGGGCGTCGCGCGGATAGCTCGCGTCGATGCCGCATATCGCGTCGAACATTGACGAGCTTGTCCAGGCGCCGCTGCGCAGGTCAACGTGGTAATGGCCGAGACGGGCGATTTGCTGCGCCGCTTCGAGCGCCGCGACGGCCTCGTCCTGGCGCCGCCAGGCGCCGCCGACGACGCGCGCAAAGGCCAGCAGGCCGGCGATCAACAGCGCCGCCAGGCCGGCGACACCCGAGGCCTGGAGGCGCCACTCGGCGTAGGTCGACGCCTCGTCGATACCGACGTTGACGACGTATCCGTAGCGCGCATTGCGCCGGTACGAGAAGCTGCGCTCAACGCCGTCGACACTGCCGCTGCCGTTGCCGTAGCTACCCTCGTCCGGGTGGCGCGCGAGCGCGTCCTGAAAAGCCGGCGAGTGACGTTTCTCACCGATCGCCCCGGTACCAAGGTAGGCCGGCGGATGACGGGCGACGAGCCGTAGTCCGGCGTCGCGCAGCGTCACCGAACTACCGCCGGCGAGCTTGAGTTCGGCGATCATTTCCTCGATCTCGTCGAGCCGGACCGCGGCCAGGACAACGCCGGCGAACGAACCGTCGGCACGCTCGACACGCCGGGCAAAAGTCCACACCCAACGCCCGCTGGCCAGTCCGCGCAGCGGCTCATCGACGACCAGGCCGGCCCCGGGGCCGGCGGCGAGGCGCCCGAAATACGCGCGGTCGGCGATGTTGACCGGCGGTGACGGAATCTCCGGGCCGTAGACGATGTCGCCGCTCTCGTTCGTCGCGTCCAGATAGGCAATCGCCGGAATCTGCTGACACTGGGCGAAGAGCATCGCGTTGACCGCCTCAGGGTCGACGCGGCCCGCGCTCGCCTGCCGGCCGATTTCGCGGGCTGACGCGAGCAAGGCGATGTCGATCGTGCCGATCAGGCCACTGATCGTCTGGTCGAGCGAGCGCGCAAGGTTCTGCGTGGTGACCGCGGTACGCAGTCCGGCCTGCCGGTGCAGATGGCCGAGCACGAGGACCGCGCTCATGATGACGATGACAACAATTACCGCGACGCCGCTGTTGAGCAGCGTACGGTATCCCGACGCGGACAGGTGCGCAGCCACGCTCACCGTCCTTTGCCGTAGTCGCCGATCGCCGCGGCGATCTGCTCGAGGGCCAGCGTCTGGTCGGCAGCGCCGAGCTTGATCGCCTCCTTGGGCATGCCGAAGACGACGCAGCTCGCTTCGTCCTGGGCGATCGTGCGCGCCCCGGCGTCGTGCATTTCCTTCATTCCGCGCGCGCCGTCGTCGCCCATCCCGGTCATGATGATGCCGAGCGCGTTGGCGCCGGCGAACTTGGCCACCGAGCGAAAGAGCACGTCGACCGACGGCTTGTGGCGATTGACGTGCGGCCCGTCGACGACCTCGACGGCGTATTGCGCACCGTTGCGCTTGAGCATCATGTGCCGCCCGCCCGGCGCGATCAGCGCCCGCCCCGGAATCACGCGGTCACCGTTCTTCGCTTCGCGTACTTCGATCTGGCACAGCTGATCGAGCCGATCAGCAAACATCGCGGTGAATTTCTCCGGCATGTGCTGGACGATGACGATACCGATGCTCGTCGCCGGCAATCGGGTCAGCACCGCTTCGAGCGCCTGCGTGCCGCCGGTCGATGTGCCGATGGCGATCACCTGATCCGTTGTGTGCCGGAGTGCTCTGCCAGCGCTGGCGCTGAGCATCGCGTCGGCCGACAGGCGCGGCCGCTCGGCGGCGACCGGTCCCGGCGCCGCGACGCTGCGCCGCAGCGCGCGCATATTGGCACGCGCTGCGCTGCGCACGGCGTGGACGATGTCGGAGGAAGCGTCTTCGAGAAAGCTCTTGAGCCCGATCTTCGGCTTGGTAATGACCGCCAGTGCGCCAGCGGCGAGCGCCTCGAAGCTCGCCTGCGTGCCTGTTTCGGCAAGCGACGAACAAACGATGACCGGTGTCGGCCGCTCGGCCATTATTTTCTTGAGGAAGGTGATGCCGTCCATGCGCGGCATTTCGATGTCGATGACCAGCACATCGGGCCATTGCGTCTGCATTTTCTGCAAGGCAAAGATCGGATCGGACGCGGTGGCGATGACCTCGATAGCCGGATCGGTGGCCAGAGCTGCCGAGATGACCTGGCGCACCAGCGCCGAGTCATCGACGATCATCACCTTGATTTTGTCAGCCATCGCAACTCGTCAAGCGGGCGCTTCGCCCGGGGAAAACCACATAAGCGGCCACCGAGCGGGGGCGCCGCTCAGCCTATCCGCTTGGAATAGCAGAGGGTAAAGCAAAGACGGCAGGCGAGCAAGCACGGGCGGGGCTTTCAGGCTTTGAGCAATTCTTCGCGGCTGCCGAGCCAGCGTTCGAGATGCTGCCTGACCCGCCGCGGGTCATCGCGCAGCAGGCGCTCGGCCATCGCGCGCGCGAGTTCGACGAGCTCGCCGTCAGCCTCGAGGTCAGCGTAGCGCAGGAGCGGGACGCCCGACTGGCGACTGCCAACGAATTCGCCGGGACCGCGCAGGTGCAGGTCCTGGCGCGCGATCTCGAAGCCGTCGCTGTTTTCGAAAATGATCTTGAGTCGCGCACGCGCCGTTTGCGAGAGCGGATTCTGATAGAGCAGGACGCAGACCGAATCGTGCGCGCCGCGTCCGACGCGCCCGCGCAGCTGGTGCAGTTGCGAGAGCCCGAAGCGCTCGGCGTGTTCGATGACCATCAGGCTGGCGTTGGGCACGTCGACGCCGACTTCGATCACCGTCGTGGCGACCAGCACGTCGCACTGCCCGGCGGCGAAGGCGGCCATCGCGGCGGCTTTTTCCTCGCTTTTCAGCCGTCCGTGCACGAGGCCGATACGCAGATCGGTCAGCTCGGCCGAGAGCGCGGCGTGCGTATCGAGCGCCGTTTGCAACTGCAACTTTTCCGATTCCTCGATCAAGGGGCAAACCCAGTAGGCCTGCCGGCCCGCGGCGACGGCGCCGCGCACGCGGGCGATCACTTCGGCGCGACGCGCAGCGGAGACGAGTTTTGTGCGAATCGGCTGACGTCCGGGCGGCAACTCGTCGAGCACCGAAACGTCAAGGTCGGCGTAGTAACTCATGGCCAGCGTGCGCGGGATCGGCGTTGCCGACATCATGAGCTGGTGCGGCGGCGCCGAATTCAGTGCATTCACCGAACTCGCCGCACCTTTTTTGCGCAGTTGAAGGCGCTGGGCAACGCCAAAGCGATGCTGCTCATCGACGACGGCCAGTCCGAGGCGCGCAAAATCGACGCCCTCCTGAATCAGCGCGTGTGTGCCGAC
>JBBRXI010000258.1:0-4237 GCA_038248575.1 Burkholderiales bacterium
CGGCCTGCGCCTGGCGCGCATGGTCGGCCACATTACCTATCTTTCCGATAGCCAGATGGGCGAAAAATTCGGCCGCCAGCTGCGCCACGGCGAACCGGGTTTCAGCTACGACGTCGATTTCGAGATCGAGTCCTACCTGCGGTATCAGGGCGACAAGTTTGCCGGGTTTTTCGACGCCAATACTTATCTGATGACGACCAAGGCGCTCGATTATTTTGACCCGGCAAACGCTTACGACGGCGACCTCGCCGCGGCGCTGGCGCGCGCCAAAGCGAATTTTTTCGTCGCCAGCTTCACCACCGACTGGCGCTTTGCGCCGGCGCGTTCGCGCGAGATCGTCTTTGCCCTGCTGCATCACCGGCGCCGCGTCGCTTACGCCGAAATCGACTGCGACGCCGGGCACGACTCGTTCCTGCTTGACGATGCGCATTATCACGATGTGCTGCGCGCCTATCTGGAGAACATAACGGTATGAGTCCGCAACAAGCCAGGGAACGCGAGCGTTTCGATTTTGCCGTCATCGCCAACTGGATCCCGCCCGGTGAGCGCGTCCTCGACCTCGGCTGTGGCGACGGACGCCTGCTGCGTTATCTGCGCGAGACCCGGCAGATCGAGGGCTACGGCGTCGAGATCGACCACCAGAGCGTGCTCGGCTGCATCCGCAACGACATCGACGTGATCCAGATCGATATCGAAGGCGGTCTGTCGGGGTTCGAGAACCAGTCCTTCGACCACGTGATCATTTCGCAGGCGCTGCAGGCGATGCACGCCACCGAGCGCATCCTCGGCGAAATGCTGCGCGTCGCCGAAGAAGCGGTCGTCAGCTTCCCGAACTTCGCCTACCGGCGCAATCGCGCGGCGATCGCCGAAGGCCACATGCCGGTCTCCGAGGATCTGCCCTACGAGTGGTACGAAACGCCCAACGTGCGCTTTTTCACGATCGCCGATTTCGAGGCGCTGTGCGCCAAGCTCGGCATCGAGATCCGCGAGCGCCTGGCTTTTGACGAACAGGGTCAGCCGGTCAGCGACGACCCCAACCTCAACGGCAGCCTGGCTTTCTACCGTCTCGCCGGCGGCCGGCGCTAAGCGCGGCATTCGCTATGCGCGCCCTGGCACGCAGCCACCGCCTGGCGGCGGTCTTGCTCATGGGCTTTGCCTCGGGCCTGCCGCTGGCGCTCACCGGCCAGGCGCTGCAGGCCTGGCTGACGATCGACGGGGTGAGCATTGCGACGATCGGCTTCTTCGGCCTGGTCGGCGTTCCCTACACCTTCAAATTCCTCTGGGCGCCGCTGCTCGACCGCTTCGAGCCGCCGTGGCTCGGCCGCCGGCGTGGCTGGCTAGTGCTCTCGCAGCTGGCGCTGGCGGCGACGCTGCTCATGATGGCGCGACTCTCGCCGAGCGCGCAGCCGATGCTCTTCGCGCAGTGGGCGGTGCTGCTCGCCTTTCTCTCGGCATCGCAGGACGTCGTCGTCGACGCCTACCGCGCCGATCTTCTGACCGACCCGACCGAGCACGGACCGGGCGCGTCCTTGCACGTCTTCGGTTACCGGCTGGCGATGATCGTCTCCGGCGGCATCGCGCTGATCTGGGCCGACCAGTGGCAATCGTGGCCGCGCGTCTATGCCACGATGGGCGCCATCATGGCCGGCGCCGCCGCGGTTTCCTTCGTCTTCCTGCCGGCGGTCGGCAGTCAGTTAAAGCCGCTCGCGTCGCGCGCCGGCAACGAGATCGCCGGATTCCTGGCGATGCTCGCCGGGCTCTTCGCCGGCTATTACCTGGCGCGCGCCATCCTGATCCTGCTCGGCTTTGACGAGGGCAGCGGCAACCACTGGCTGCAGCTGCTCTTCATCGTCTGCGAAATCGCGCTCGCGCTGCCGCTCGCCTGGTGGTTCGCCAGACTCGCCCGCTTCGAGACCCTCAACGCCTCGCTGGCGAGCTACTTCGCGCAGTCGGGCGCGGCGCAGTTTCTCGTCCTGATCGTCCTCTACAAGCTTGGCGACGCTTTTGCCGGCAGTCTGACGACGACTTTCCTGCTCAAGGCACTGGCCTTCACCCAGGGCGAAGTCGGCATCGCCAACAAAATCATCGGCGTCTGGCTGACGATCTTCGGCGCCGTCGTCGGCGGCGTGCTGATGATGCGCCTGCGCCTTTACCGCGCGCTACTCCTGTTCGGCGTTCTGCAACTCGTCTCGAACGCCGGTTTCTACCTGATCGCCGTCCTCGGCAAGGGCGCCTGGGGCAGTATCACACTGCCGCCGTTCGACTGGCTCGTCGTCTCCTTGCGCGACCCGGCCTCGCTCGACTTTCTGCTGCTTACCGTGGTCGCCGCTGAAAACGTCACGGGCGGCATGGGCACCGTCGCGCTCGTCGCGTTGCTCATGGCACTGTGCAACCACCGCTTCACGGCGACGCATTACGCGCTGCTCTCGGCGCTCGCCGCGGTCGGCCGCATCTACGTCAGCCCGGTCGCCGGCGTGCTCACCGAAACGATCGGCTGGCCGGCCTTCTACCTGTTCTCGGTGCTCGTCGCGCTGCCCGGCGTGGTCATGGTATGGGTCATGCGCGGGCACTTGCGCGCGCTCGGTGAAGTGAAGGCAAGCCATGGTGACATTGACTGATGCGCAGGTCAGCGAGGCGCTGATCGCTGCCGCACAGGAGCTCTCGCTGGCGGTCGACGGCCTTGCCTTCGCGGCGCCGGTGTCGCACCGCTACAACCCGCTCGCCTACGCCTGGGCAGCGCACGAACAGTATCTGCGCCGCTACGCAGCCGGACGCCGGAAGGTGGTCTTCGTCGGCATGAACCCCGGTCCTTTCGGCATGGTCCAGTGCGGCGTTCCGTTCGGCGAAATCGCCGCCGTTCGCGACTGGATGGGGATCGAGGCGGCTATCAGCCAACCGACGGTAATCAACCCGAAGCGGCCGATCGAAGGGTTTGCGTGCACGCGCTCCGAGGTCAGCGGCAAACGGTTGTGGGGCCTTTTTGCCGAACGTTTCGGCACTGCCGAGGCCTTCTTCGCCGAGCATTTCGTCGCCAACTACTGCCCGCTGGCGTTCTTCGACAACGCTCGCAACCTGACGCCCGACAAGCTGCCCACGGCTGAAGCGGCGCCGCTCTACGCCGCTTGTGACCGCCATCTGCGGCAGATCGTCGCCGCGCTCGGCGCGCACTGGGTGGTCGGTATCGGCGCTTTTGCCGAGGCCCGCGCCGCGCAGGCGCTGGCCGGAACCGGCGTGCGCATTGGCCGGATACTGCATCCGAGCCCGGCAAGTCCGGCCGCCAACCGCGGCTGGGCACAGGCCGCGACGGCGCAATTGCAGGCGCTCGGCGTCTGGCGGGAATAGAAGGTCGAAGCGCTCAAGGCTGCGCAGCGTTGCGCGGCTTGCGCCGGCGGTCCAGCCACCAGGCGCAGACCGGCAGCAGCAGCGCCGAGCCGGGCACGAGCAGGAAGAGCAGGTACGGCGAGACGCGTGAGAGCGTGCGCAACTGGGCGAGCAACTCGGCTTTCTCGGCGAGCGTCCACGTACCGCCGTTGCGGTTTTTCATCATCAGCGGCATCAGCCCGCGAATGCTCGAGACATCGGCGACGAATTGGCGGACCTGGCGCTTCTGCCCGTCGAGCAGGCGCGTCAAAGGCCCGCGCCGGGCACTGACGGTGGCGGCGCCACCACCCTCGCTGGCGACTTCCTCGTTCATCGCCGCGCACGCAGGCCGAGGCCAGCCAGCCGCGCGCCGTAGGCGCGCCAGAGCCGCCAGGCGAGGAAGCCGCGCTTGCCCCAGCGCCAGAAACCGCCGCCGCGCAGGACGAGCAGCGCGCCGACGCCGAGCGCGGCAAAAGCCGGATGCTGCCTGAGGTAATCGGCCGCAGCGCGCGCGTGTGCGATCACCGTGTCAGTCGTCTGCAGCGCGGCGCGGATCGGCTCGGCGTCGCGCACCAACGCCGCGCGCTGAACGGCGATGCGTTCGAGCAGCCGGCCGCGCCGGACGTGCAGGTCGTCGCCGTGCGGCCTCATGGTTCCTGACCGACGGCCGCCTTGAGCTGGCGCAAGTCTTCCTGAAGTTCGGCGAGCGTCGCGGCAAAAACCTGGTCGGGTTGTTGCGCGGCGCGCTTGAGTTGCGCGTAGAAATAACCGGCGAGTGCGAGAAAGATAACTGTCGCCGCGCCGAGGACGAACAGGCGGTTCTCCCAGAACAGCGCAGTGAGCAGCGCAACGGCGAATACGCTGCCGACGCCGGCGC
>JBBRXI010000259.1:0-4225 GCA_038248575.1 Burkholderiales bacterium
ACGACAAAGCCTTCACCAAGAGCCCGGGGCTGATCACCCTGGGAATTTCCTGGGTGAACGGGGTCGGCATGCAGGTGGACAGCCGGGCGAAAACCTACCTGCTTGAATCGCAAGCGACCGCGTTCCTCGCAAGCAAACACGCCAAAAAGCCGAGACCTTTCACCCAGGAATTTCCCTGGGTGATCAGCACCGGGCTCTTGGTGAAGGCTTTGTCGTCGTCGGGCAAAACGGTCAATTGCGGCATGGTCGCGATCAGCGCCTCGTCTGTCTTTGACGGCGCGCGCTCGATGCGTACGTTATCGTAGAAATCGACCTGCTCGCCATCGCTATTGGCGTGGCCACGCTCGGCGCTGACCGTGATCGGCGGGCGCGTCGGGTGCAGGACCACGAGGTGCGGTTGGCGCATGTCGGTGCTGTCGTCGTCCGGGTAATGCCGGATATCGGCCGCCTTGAGCGTGTATTTCAGGCGGCCGTTCGCGTCGAGCTTGCGCAGCACGGCGTCCGAGATGATGTAGTCCGGATCGTGGCGGTGTTTGCCGTCACGCCGCTCTGCGGGCAATTCGGTCGCGTAACGCAGCCAGAAGGTCAGCGCCGCCAGCGTCAGCAGGACGCTGAGCGGGAACAGGGCGCTTCCCCAGTGTTTCATTTTGCCCGGGCCGGCTTACGCACCGGCAGGTAAGGCGCGAGGGCGGCGTCAAGCTTGCCCTGCGCCGCGAGAATGAACTCGCAGACCTGGCGCACGGCGCCGCGA
Source organism: Burkholderiales bacterium (assembly GCA_038248575.1). Lineage (GTDB taxonomy): Bacteria > Pseudomonadota > Gammaproteobacteria > Burkholderiales > Rhodocyclaceae > Propionivibrio. Next base: position 752 of record JBBRXI010000259.1, read on the forward strand.
CCGCCGATTTTCGTCGACATCAGGTGCACGTAAGGGATGACCATTTCGTGGCAATCGGCCGGCGCCGCGGCGAAACCGCAGCCGTCCATGATGTGCAGGTCGACGATGTCGTCGCCCATGTAGCCGGCTTCGTCGGGGTCGATGCCGAGCTTGGCGATCAATTCGTTCATCGTCGCCAGCTTGTCCGAGATGCCCTGGTAGAGGATCTCGATGCCGAGGTTGGCCATGCGATGCTCGACGCAGCGCGCCTTGCGCCCGGTGATGATGGCGACGGTGATGCCGGCACGCTCGAGCATGTGCATGCCGACCCCGTCGAGGCTGTTGAAGGCCTTTATTTCGACGCCTTCGTCGGTATACAGCAGAGAGCCTTCGGAAAGCACGCCATCGACGTCAAAAGCCATCAGCTTGAGACGGCGGGCGCGGTTTTTGGTGTCTTCAAGAGAATGCATTAAAGGGCCTTGGCTTTAAAGAGATCGTGCATATTGAGCGCGCCGATCAGTAGACCGCTGTCGTCCACCACCGGAATCTGGTTGATCTTGTGGCTGTCCATCATTTCGACGGCTTCGGCGGCGAGCTTGTCGGGGCCGAGCAGGCGCGGATTGCCCGTCATGACGTCGCCGACCGTCAGCGCCTGCAGGTCGGCGTTGCCGACGATGGCGCGACGCAGGTCGCCGTCGGTAAATATTCCGAGAACGCGTCGCTGCGCGCTGATGACCACGGTCATGCCGATTCCGCCGCGCGATATTTCGCGCGAGGCATCGGTGATGCTGGCCCCGGGGCCGACCGTCGGCACCGCGTCGCCGCTGCGCATGACGTCGCGTATCCGCGTCAGCAGGCGGCGGCCGAGTTCGCCGCCCGGGTGCGAGCGGGCAAAATCCTCGGCGCCAAAGCCGCGCGCGTCGAGCAGGGCGACGGCCAGCGCGTCGCCGAGCGCCAGCGCAGCGGTCGTGCTCGCCGTCGGCGCGAGGTTGAGCGGGCAGGCTTCGTGGGCGACGCCGGCGTCGAGGTGGACGTCGGCATCGCGGGCGAGCGTCGATTGCGCGTTGCCGGTCATGGCGATCAGCTTGGCGCCCCGGCGCTTGATCGACGGCAGGATAGTGAGCAGTTCGGCGCTCTCGCCCGAGTTCGAAAGGCCGATCAGGACGTCGTCGGCGGTGATCATGCCAAGGTCACCGTGGCGCGCTTCGGCCGGGTGCATGAAGAACGACGGCGTTCCGGTGCTGGCCAGCGTCGAGGCGATTTTGCGCCCGACGTGCCCCGATTTTCCGATGCCGCTGACGATGACGCGGCCCTTGCAATTGAGGATCAGCGCGAGCGCCGCGAGAAAGGCGCCGTCGATCCGTTCGGCCAGCGCGAGGACGGCGTTGCCTTCAATGCGAAGGACCTGGCGCGCGAGGTCGAGTGCCTTGGGCGAGGGCTGAATTTGGTTCATGGGCGGCGAGCGGTTATGATCGGGCAAGTATAGCAGAAGGCCCGGACGCCTTGAGTTTGCGGCATGTCTGCCAGATCATCGAATTTGAATCGAAGCCCCCACGCCAAGGCGCGGGGCAGTTTAAGGAAGCAATGGAAACGTTGTCGATCATTTTGCTTTTGCTGGGCGCTTCGGTGATTTCGGTAATCATTTTCCGCAGCCTCGGCCTGCCGCCGCTGCTCGGCTATCTCCTGGTCGGCACGCTGATCGGTCCGCACGCCTTCAATCTGGTCGACGGATTTGCCGGCGTCGGGTATCTGGCCGAATTCGGCATCGTCTTCCTGATGTTCTCGATCGGCCTCGAATTCTCGCTGCCCCGGCTGCACGCGATGAAACGCATCGTTTTTGGCCTGGGCTTCGTGCAGGTCATGGCGACGCTCGTCGTCGTCACGGCGATCGCCGTCGGCCTCGGCTTTTCCTGGCAGGCGGGCGTCGCGCTGGGCGGCACGCTGGCCATGTCGTCGACGGCGGTGCTGACCAAACTGCTCAGCGAACGGCTCGAACTCGACGCGCCGCACGGCCGCGAAGTCATCGGCGTGCTGCTCTTCCAGGACCTCGCGGTAGTCCCCTTGCTGGTCCTCATTCCGGCGTTTTCGCAGACTCCCGAACGCCTGGCGCTGACGCTCGGCTTCGCCCTGCTCAAGGGGATGCTGATGCTGGCGGTGGTGTTCTTCCTCGGCCCCCGTCTGATGAGCAAGTGGTTCTTCATCGTCGCGCGCGGCAAGTCGGCCGAGCTCTTCATGCTCAACGTACTACTCATCACGCTCGGCCTCGCCTGGCTCAGCGAAGCCGCCGGCCTGTCGCTGGCGCTCGGCGCTTTTCTGGCCGGCATGCTGATCTCCGAGACCGAATACCGGCATCAGGTCGAAGAGGATATCAAGCCCTTCCGCGACATCCTGCTCGGCCTCTTTTTCGTCACCGTCGGCATGATGCTCGACGTGCATCAGGTGTTCGACCATCTGCTCTTCGTCCTCGCCATCCTGGCGTCGCTGCTCGTCACCAAGTTCGCTATCGTCTTCGCGCTGTCGCGCGCGTTTGGCTCGTTCACCGGCGCCGCCATGCGCAGCGGCCTGTGGCTGTGCGCCGGTGGCGAGTTCGGCTTTGTCCTGCTCTCCGAAATGGCGCGCACCAGCTTGTTACCGGAGCCGGTTCTCCAGTCGGTTCTCGCCGCGCTGGTTCTCTCGGTGCTGCTCGCGCCGCTGATCGTGCACTTTAGCGATCGCCTGGTGCTGCGCTTTGCCGCCAGCGAATGGCTGCTGCGCTCGCTGCAACTGACGAGCCTCGCGGCGCAAGCGATGAACACCGAAAAGCACGCGCTGATCTGCGGCTTCGGGCGCAGCGGCCAGCACCTGGCGCGTTTCATGGCGCACGAGAACGTCTCCTACGTCGCCCTTGACCTTGACCCGGACCGCGTGCGCGAGGCGGCGGCGGCCGGCGAAAACGTCGTCTATGGCAATGCCACGCGGCGCGAGACGCTGGTTGCCGCGGGGATCAGCCGCGCCAGCGTGCTGATCGTCTCGTTCATCGATACGCGTGCCGCCGAGCGCGTCCTGCGCCAGGTCCACGAATTGCGTCCGGGTTTGCCGGTCGTCGTGCGCACCGTAGACGAGAAGGATTTCGAGCGCTTGCAGCGCGCCGGCGCCGCCGAGGTCGTTCCCGAGACGCTCGAAGCGGCGATGATGCTCGCTTCGCACGCGCTGATCCACGCCGGCGTGCCGATCAGTCGCGTACTCAGACGCATTCGCCAGACGCGGGCGGCGCGCTACCGCACGCTGCGCGGATTTTTTCACGGCGAGAGCGACCTTGACGATAACGAGCGCGACGGCGATGAGCCACGCCTGCATTCGATTCCGCTCGGCGACGGCGCGTACGCGGTGGGCAAGACGCTCGGCGAGTTGGCCTTCGCCGACACCGGCGTCGAGGTCACGGCGATCCGCCGACGCAACATCCGCACGCTCGAGCCGACCGGCAGCACGCGTTGTGAAGCCGGCGACGTCGTCGTC
>JBBRXI010000260.1:0-4219 GCA_038248575.1 Burkholderiales bacterium
AGAAACTCTACCTTCTTATTGCCATCGAGGAATCAACAGCTGGTACTTTTTCTCGACCTCGACGGCTTCAAGGTGATCAACGACACGCTCGGGCACGCGGTCGGCGACGAACTCTTGCGCATCGTCGGTATGCGTCTCAAAAGCGTCTTGCGTGCCAGCGACACCGTTGCCCGCCTCGGCGGCGACGAATTCGTGATCCTTGCCGGAACGACCGGGAGTCCCGAATACGCGACGCAGCTCGCGCACAAGATACTCGATCAGTTGCGCGTGCCGGTCGCGCTCTCCGGCCACACGCTGTCGATCACCGCCAGCCTCGGCGTCGCCGTCTTTCCCGATAACGGCAGCGACAGCGAGCAACTGATGCGCGCCGCCGACATGGCGATGTACTCGGCCAAAGCCAACGGCCGCAACCGCTTCCATCTCTACACCGACGACATGTCAGCGCGCGCCGACGAGCGCATGTACATCGAGCAAGGGCTGCGCCGCGCGCTGGCCAACGACGGACTCCTCCTGTATTTCCAGCCGCGCGTCGATCTTGGCCGGCGCCAGATCGTGGGCGCCGAAGCGCTGGTGCGCTGGCCGCAGGCCGGACGCGGCCTGATCGCACCCGATGCGTTCATCGCCGTTGCCGAGGAAAGCGGCATGATCGAACAGCTCGGGCGCTGGGTCCTGCACCAGGCGTGCACGCAAATCCTCAGCGTCGCCGAGCAGGCACGCGCGCGCGGCGAGACCTTCCATCTCGCCGTCAATGTATCGGCGCGCCAGTTCATCGGTGCGGACTTCGTCGCCGTCGTCCGCTCGGTGCTCGAAGAAACCGGTTTTCCGGCCGAAGCCCTCGAACTCGAAATTACCGAAAGTACGCTGCAGTCGACCGAACGCAGCGTGTTCATCCTCAAAGCGCTGGCCGCGATGGGCGTTGCCGTCAGCATCGACGACTTCGGTACCGGCTACTCGTCGCTCTGCGTTCTGCGCGACCTGCCGGTCAACCGCATCAAGATCGACCGCTCGTTTATCTCCGGCCTGCCCGAGAGCGAAAGCGAGCGCGCCATTGTCACCGCTATCGTCGCGCTGAGCCGGGTCATGCGCATGGCGATTACCGTCGAGGGTATTGAGCGCGAGGAGCAGGCCGAACTGCTCGAGCAACTCGGCTGCCACGAGGGCCAGGGTTTCTACTTCGGACGGCCGATGCCCATCGCCGATCTTTCGCTCATGATAAGCGAGGGTTGCCGCGGCCGGGTTTCGGGCGCCTCGTCGCACTCCTCGGAGCGCTGAGCAAGACCGTGCGCGGCGAGGGCGCGGCATTTTTGCTTGGCGCCCTTGCTCGGTCCCTGTTTTGCTGCTCAGTCATTCCACGCCCGTGCAGCACATGCCACACGTCGCACTATTGCCGATATTGCCCAGCTGATCAGTTGCTCAAGCCGGCAGTTGCTCAAGCGGCTGCGAGGCACTGCGCTACCGGCTATCATGGACACACCATTTTTTAATCTGGCGCGTTCTCTGCGATGGCGCTTCAGATCATCGACCGGGCTGCGATGAGCCTGGCGGAGATGAGTGCAGCGTTCGATAACTCATCTGCCTGCCGCAAAGAACTGCGCGGTACGGCGAATGATTCTTCAAAGTGACGCTTGGGGAGGCGACAATGAGAAGGTGCAAACGGTGCTTGGTGCCCGAGATCGTTCCCAGCGTCAGGCTATCGACGGTCGATGTCTGCAACCTGTGTGGCGATCAGTACGCCTTGGCGCTGCAGGCTGGCCAAGTGGAGCAGTCGCGGCTTGCCTACGAAGCCGATTTCGAAAAAGCGCTTGCTGATTGCCGCGGCCAGGGCCAGTACGACTGTCTGGTTCCGCTCAGCGGCGGCAAGGACAGCGTCGATCTCCTTTATCGGCTCAAGGTCGAGCGCAAACTCAAGGTGCTCGCCTTTACTGCTGACGTGAACATCCCGCCGCTCGCCTGGGACAACATCCGGCGCACGATCGTCAAACTCGATATCGATCACCTGACTTACACGCCTTCGCACGCGTTCTACGAAAAGGCTTTTCGCTACCTGTTGCGCAACCAGGAAGAACGCGGCGCCGTTTACACGATTTCCTACGTCTATGCGCCGCTGTTTGAAGGCGATGCGATCAAGCTGGCCATCGAAAAAGACATCCCGCTGGTCCTTGCCGGTTACTCACCGGGGCAGCCTGAGCCCGAGCGCATACTCTATGAGTTCTCGCGCGAGCTGATATGCAAATCCGACTGGACGCCGCCGGCGCTGGCCGCGAGCGGCGAGTTTTCCGACGATGAGCTCGGCCGTTTTTACAACGCCAACAATTATCCCGCGAGAACGCGCTTCCCGCGCTATCTCGCACCTTTTCACGCGTGGGCTTACGATCAGGAAGAGATCATGCGGCAGGTCGTTGCCCGCGGTCTCGTCGCGACGAGCAAGCATGCAAGCCCGATCCATAGCAATTACCCGATCAACTGGCTGTTGATGTATTCCGACCTGCGGACTTTTGGCTACAATCCCTACCTGCCTGAATTTGCCGCACTGATCCGCAGCGGCAAGGCGAGCCTCAGCTACTGGCGCGTGATGGGGCCGCTCGTCGATTTCATGATCCGCCATCGCCTCGGACCGGGCCGTGAAGTCAGCCGCAGCCTGAAGTGGCTGGGCCTTGACGCCGACGAGTTGCGCATCACAAAAGCACGCGGCGCTTACGATCCGCAGCCGGCGCTCGCCTAATGACGCCGGACGTCGACGCGCTCTTCGCAACGGCGGGCTGGACCGTCCCCGGCCTGCTGCAGGCGCGCAGCGACCGCTCTCCCGACGCCATCGGCTTATCGCAACCCGACCATCAGGGCGAGTGGCAAACGACCAGCTGGCGCGCGTATCAGCGCAACGTCGCCGCACTTGCCCGCAGCCTTACTCGCCTGGGGCTCGCGGCTGGCGACCGCGTCGGCATCATCGGCCCGAACGACAAGGCCTGGGATGTCGCGCAATTGGCGGTGATGGCCGCGGGTGGCGTTGTCGTCGGTCTCGACTCTTACGGACTCGACGAGCATCTTCAGGATGTTGCCGAGCGCTGTGCTTTTACGGCGCTCATCGTCGGCGACAGCGCAGAGCTGGCGCGGCTTGGCGATCGCGCGCGCAGCCGGCTGCGCTTCGTCGTTTGCTTCGGAGCGTCCGCCGAGCCCGGCCTGATCGCGCTCCCAAGCCTTCTGGCCGAAGCGGCGGCGGGCGAACCGTGGAATCTCGCGCAGCCCGATGCGCCGGCGACGATCATTTTTACTTCGGGAACGACCGGCCGGCCGAAAGGAATCGAGTACACGCAGCGCCAAGTGTGCGCTGCCGCAGCGGCGATGCTGGCGAGTTTTCCTGATACGGGCAGCGAAACCCGGACCGCCTGCTGGCTGCCGCTGGCCAACCTTTTTCAGCGCATGATCAATATCGCGGCGATTGGCTGTGGCGCGCAAACGTTTTATGTTGCCGACCCGCGCGATCTGATGCGCCATATTGCCGGCATCGCGCCGCATACTTTCATCGGCATTCCGCGCTTCTTCGAAAAGCTGAGCGCCGGAATCGACGAAGCCATCGGAAAAAAGCCGGCCTGGCAACAGAATCTCGTGCGCTGGTCGCTCGCTGTCGGCGACCGCCGCGCGCGTGCCCGGCGCGAGGGCCAGGCGATCAGCTCGGGACTTGCGCTGCAATGGTCGGTCGCCGAGCGGCTGGTGCTGAGAAAAGTGCGCGCCACGTTCGGCGGCAACCTGCGCTACATGATCAGCGGCTCGGCGCCGCTGGCGATCTGGCTGCTCGAACGCTTTGACGCCATCGGCGTGCCGATTTACGAAGCGTACGGGCTCAGCGAAAACATCGTCCCGATCGCCATCAGCCGGCACGGCGCGTGTCGTTTCGGCAGCGTCGGTCGTCCGACCGCGGGCAATGAAGTCCGCCTTGCCGCCGACGGCGAGTTGCTGGTGCGCGGGCCCGGTGTCTTTTCCGGTTATTTCGGCGAAAGCGGCGCTGCCGGTGCCGTGGAAAGCGGTCTCGATAGCGAGGGCTTTTACCACAGCGGTGATTTCGCCAGCATCGACGCCGATGGTTTCATTACCCTGCTCGGCCGCAAGGCTGAAATTTTCAAAACGTCAACCGGGCGGCGCGTCGCGCCCGATCCGATCGAAGGCCTGCTGTTGCAGATCGCGGGGGTCGAGCAGGCGTTTGTCTGGGGCAGCGGGCGAACCT
>JBBRXI010000261.1:0-4215 GCA_038248575.1 Burkholderiales bacterium
AGATCAAGGTCAAGCTCGGCGACAAGATTTCCGCCTGAACCGTGATCGCCATCGTCGAGGCCAGCGAGCCTGCCGCGGCGAAGCCCGCCGCTGATGCGCCAGCGGCCGCCGCCGCGGCGCCTGCGCCCGCGTCCGCGCCGAAAGCGGCTCCGGCGGTTGCGCCGCAACCGGCTGCGGCTGCGGCTGCGACACCGGCACCCGCTGCGGCGGTCGATTCGCCGCGGCCAGCCGCTGCTCCGTTGGCGGCCGGCGCGAAGACCCACGCCAGCCCGTCAGTGCGCGGCTTCGCGCGCCAACTCGGTGCCGATTTGTCGAAGGTGTCGGCGAGCGGGCCGCACGGCCGCATTCTCAAGGAAGACGTCAGCGCCTTCATCAAGGGCGTGATGAGCGGCGGCACAGCCGAGGCCGGCGCGCCACGCCCGGGCGGTGCCGGCAGTCTCAGCGGCGGTCTTGACCTGCTGCCCTGGCCGAAAGTCGATTTTGCCAAGTTCGGCGCCATTGAAGTGACGCCGCTCTCGCGCATCAAAAAGATTTCGGGACAGAACCTGGCGCGCAACTGGGCGATGATTCCGGCCGTGACCTACCACGAAGACGCCGACATCACCGAGCTCGAAGCCTTCCGCGTGGCGATGAACCAGGAACAGGCCGGGGTCAAGATCACGCTGCTTGCCTTCCTGATCAAGGCCTGTGAATTCGGCCTGAAGAAATACCCCGAATTCAACAGCTCGCTGGCGACCGCCGACAACGGCGAAATGTCGCTGGTCATGAAGCAGTACTTCAACATCGGTTTTGCCGCCGATACGCCGGGTGGCCTGGTCGTTCCGGTGGTGAAAAACGTCGACCAGAAGTCGGTCAGCCAGATCGCGCTCGAATGCGGCGAACTGGCGACCAAGGCGCGCGCGGGCAAGCTCTCGCCAGGCGAGATGAGCGGCGCTTGCTTCACCATCTCGAGCGTCGGCGGCATCGGCGGCACGAGTTTCTCGCCGATCATTAACGCGCCCGAAGTCGCCATCTTGGGCGTCAGCAAGGCGCAGATGAAGCCGGTGTGGAACGGCCGCGAATTTATCCCGCGCCTGATCGCCCCGCTCTCGCTTGCCGCCGACCACCGCGTCATCGACGGCGCACTGGCGACGCGCTTTAACGCCACTCTCGCGCAGCTGCTTGGCGACATGCGCCGCGCACTGCTCTGAGCGGAGGGAAAATGAGCCAAAGCATTGCAGTAAAAGTCCCCGACATCGGCGACTTCAAGGACGTTCCGATCATCGAGCTGTGCGTCAAGGTCGGCGACCGCGTCGACCTCGAAGAGGCGCTCGTCACGCTCGAATCGGACAAGGCGACGATCGATATTCCCAGTCCGGCCGCCGGTATTATCAAGGAATTCAAGGTCAAGGTCGGCGACACGGTGTCCGAAGGCAGTGTCGTTGCCATAATCGAAACAAGTGACGAGAAAGCGGCGCAGTCTGAGGAGAAGAAACCCCTGCCGGTGCAAGCGGCGGCTCCGGCTCAGGCCGCCGCTTCTGCCCCGCTGCCCGCTTCTGCCCCGCTGCCCGCTCCTGACGCCTCGCGCCACGCTGATCTGACGTGCGAGTTGCTCGTCCTCGGTGCCGGACCGGGCGGTTATTCGGCGGCGTTTCGCAGTGCCGATCTCGGCCTCAAGACCGTTCTCGTCGAGCGCTACGCGACACTCGGTGGCGTCTGCCTCAACGTCGGCTGCATTCCGTCGAAGGCGCTGCTGCACATCGCGGTGATCGCCGAAGAGGCCGCCGACATGAGTGAATCCGGGGTCTCCTTCGGGCCGCCGCAGATCGACCTCGACAAGCTCAGGAAGCATAAGGCCAAGGTCGTCGGCAAGCTGACCGGCGGACTCGCGGCAATGGCCAAGCTGCGCAAGGTTAACGTCGTGCGCGGCGTCGGCGCTTTCCTCGACGCCAATCACATCGAAGTGGCCGAAACGAGCGGCGCCGCGCAGGAGACGACGGGCACGAAAAAAGTCATCCGCTTTGAAAAGTGCATCGTCGCTGCCGGCAGCTCGCCCGTGCACCTGCCCTTCCTGCCCGATGATCCGCGCATCGTCGACTCGACCGGCGCGCTCGAACTGCGCTTCGTGCCGAAAAAAATGCTGGTCATTGGCGGCGGCATCATCGGCCTCGAAATGGCCACCGTCTATTCGCTGCTCGGCGCCCGCGTCGATGTCGTCGAGATGCTCGACGCGCTGATGCAGGGGCCGGATCGCGACGCCGTCAAGGTCTGGGAGAAACAGAACCTGCAGCGCTTCGACACGGTCATGTTGAAGACCAAAACCACGTCGGTCGAAGCGAAGGACGACGGCCTCTACGTGAAATTCGAAGGCGAAAAGGCGCCGCGCGAAGCGGTCCGCTACGACATGATTCTGCAGTCGGTCGGGCGCACGCCGAACGGTCACAAAATAGCCGCTGAAAAAGCCGGCATCGCGGTCAGCGAGCGCGGCTTTATCACCGTCGACGCGCAAATGCGCAGCACCGTGCCGAACATTTTTGCCATCGGCGACATCGTCGGCAATCCCATGCTCGCGCACAAGGGAACGCACGAAGGCCACGTCGCCGCCGAAGTCGCCGCCGGCGAACTGCACGGCAACAACGAACTCGCGCGCACGGCTTTCGACGCGCAGGTCATCCCGAGCGTCGCCTACACGCACCCGGAAGTTGCCTGGGTCGGAGTCACCGAAGAGCAGGCCAGAAAAGACGGCCGCAAGATCGATGTCGCCCGCTTCCCGTGGGCCGCGTCGGGTCGCGCGATCGCCAACGGCGCCGAGTACGGCTTTACCAAGCTGATCTTCGACGCCGATACGCAGCGCGTGATCGGCGGCGCCATCGTCGGCCCGGCGGCCGGCGACATGATCGGCGAAGTGTGTCTGGCGATCGAGATGGGGTGCGATGCTGTAGACATTGGCAAGACGATCCATCCGCACCCGACGCTCGGCGAAACGATCGGCCTTGCCGCCGAAATCGCGCACGGCAGTTGCACCGACGTACCGCCGGCGAAGAACCGCTAAGGCCGGCTAAGCGCGTAAGCGGGCCGCCGTCGGTACAAGGCGGCGGCCTTGCCGCGACGAAACATCAGGACACTGCAGGCGGCGCGGATTAGCGCATCCAGTACCGCTGGCAATGGGTCGTTCGGCGAGTTCGTGGCGGCCGAACAGCGGCGGGCTAAAAGAATGCAACTGGCGCTGGTTCTAGTGCGGCTCGATCGTTCCCGAACCGCTGGCATCGTCCATCCCGAGCCGGCCGACAAATGGCAGGCGCAGCGCCGGGCTGTTGAAATCGACGCCAAAATTTAAGCCGAGGACGTTGACCTCGACGCCTTCCTCGAGTCCTACGTTGAGCCCGAGCAGGCCAAGCAGCGAGACCTGCACTCCGTTGCCCGACGAAGAAAGTCCGAGCGGCCTGCTCAGCGGACGATAGTCCTTGCCGATTGCGTTGGCCGGCAGGTCGAGGCGCAGGGCCGGGACCTCGCGTCCGATGTGGGCGAGAAAGGTGTTGCTGTTCGGCCCAGGATAACTGCGGTAGGTCTCGGCGTACGGATAGCTTGCAATCGCCGCTTCGATGGCGGCGATCATTTCTTCGACGCCATCACCCCGCTGGTCGACGAGGAGCCGCGGACGCGCGCCATACCAGAGCCCGTCGGGCAATGCGTAGTTGCGCTGGACGACCTGACTACCACGCCAGCCGACGACGTCATAACGCGTGAACGCGGACTCGCCCGAACGTTTGAAGATGATCCACGGATGGCTGGCAAAATACCCGCGCCAGCCGAAAGTCGAGGCCACGTAGACCTGGACGATCGCCGTATCGGCAAAAGCGACCGGGTCGGGCGCGATGCCCGCCGAGTGTCGCGGCGCGGTGCGCCAGGTACGCAGTTCCGGGGCGCTGGCCGGCGCCGGCGCGTCGGCAAGGCTGAGGCCGAAGGAGGCGCTGAGGAGGACGGCAAACCCGATAGCGACGCGTGTTCCTAATTTCATGATTTTTCGGCCGTTGCAAGCTAGGATTGGATCCTACAATGTTGTCGGTTAATATCGAATGGCAGCGCATGTTTTTTGGAAAAAACTCACGGATGAGGCCGTTCTTGTTGTCGTTGGCCCGAGAATGATGGCCGATATGGTATCGGTCGTCTTGGCTGAGGAGAGTCACAATTGCGGGCAGCTTTGACTTGGCGGTCAAGGGGATCGGATCGTAATTC
>JBBRXI010000262.1:0-4210 GCA_038248575.1 Burkholderiales bacterium
CTGCCCATGTTCGGCTTTGTCGCCGGAGCCATGGTGCTAGGCCTCTACGTCAGCCTCGGTCTCTACCTGTTCGGCGTCATGACCATCCAGGGCAAATACCGGATCGGCAAGGCGCTCGCCGTATGCCTCTCGACTATCGTCACGTTCTACTTTGTATTCGAAAAATGGTTCCAAGTGCCACTGCTCAAGGGGCCGCTTGAAGCCCTGCTGAAAATTTACTGAACTCTGGTCGATCAGAAAACCAGCCGCGACAGCGCAACGAGGGAGAAGCACAGTGGAGAATTTTGGCAACCTGATGGACGGCTTCGTGATCGTTTTCTCGTTCTACCATTTTGCAATCATGGCGGCCGGCGTGCTGCTCGGCATTCTCGTCGGCGTCCTGCCCGGCCTCGGCGCGCCGAACGGCGTATCGCTGCTCATCCCGCTGACCTTCACCATGGATCCGATTTCGGCGATCATTTTGCTCACCAGCATGTACTGGGGCGCGCTGTTCGGCGGTTCGACGACGTCGATCCTGTTCAACATTCCGGGCGAACCGTCGTCGGTGGCGACGACATTCGACGGTTATCCGATGGCGCAGCAGGGTAAGGCGACCCAGGCGCTGACGCTGGCCTTCATGTCAGCAGGGGTCGGCGCGCTGTTCGGCGTCACGGTCATCACCGTGCTCTCAGGCTGGGTCACCCAGTTCGCACTCAAGTTCAGTTCGCCCGAATTCTTCGCCGTCTATTTACTGACTTTCTGCAGTTTCATCGGTATGGGCAGCAGCTCGCCGTTCAAGGCCGTCGTCTCGATGATGCTCGGTTTTGCCTTTGCCGCCGTCGGCATGGACGGCATGGCAGGCAATATGCGACTGACCTTCGGCATCACCGAACTGATCAAGGGAATCAGCTTCCTGGTCGCGGTGATCGGCCTCTTCGGCATCGGCGAACTGCTGCTGACCATGGAAGAAGGCCTTCGCTTTGACGGCATCCACGCGCGCATCAAGATCCGGGATGTCTGGCAGGCGATCCTCTCGCTGCCCAGATACTGGGTGACCCTTCTGCGCAGCGCGCTGGTCGGGTGCTGGATGGGGATCACGCCCGGCGGGCCGACCGCCGCGTCGTTCATGAGCTATGGCCTGGCCAAGCGCTTTGCGCGCAAGAAGGACGGCTTTGGCAAGGGCGAGCCGGCCGGCGTCGTCGCGCCCGAGACCGCCGACCACGCCGCCGGAACCTGCGCCATTCTGCCCATGCTGGCGCTCGGCGTGCCCGGCTCGGCGACCGCGGCGGTGATGATGGGCGGACTGATGATCTGGGGGCTGACACCCGGACCGATGCTCTTCATCGAGCGCCCGGACTTCGTCTGGAGCACGATCGCCAGCATGTATATGGGCAACGTCATGGCCGTCGTTCTGGTGCTGGCGACGGTGCCGCTGTTCGCCGCGATCCTGCGTATTCCGTTTTCGATCATCGGCCCGATGATCGTCGTCGTCTGCTTTATCGGCGCTTACCAGATCAGCGGCGCGCGCCTCGACCTGTGGCTGGCACTGGTCTTTGGCATTGCCGGCTACCTGCTCAAGAAACTCGATTACCCGATCGCGCCGATGGTCCTGGCGATGGTGCTCGGTGACAAGACCGAGGACGCCTTCCGCCAGTCGATGATTTTCTCGAAGGGCTCGCTCGGCATCTTCTGGACCAACTCGACGCTGGTCGCGACGATCATGACGCTGGCCCTGCTGCTGCTCTTCTGGCCGCTCATCGGTAGCGTCGTCCGCCGGCTGCGCCAGGCGGTCGCCGCCGCGCCGGCCGCGCGTTAATATAGACGGATTCCGCCGGCGGGCACCTCAGGGAGAGCAGACGATGGTTGAGCGGCAACGGATCGGTTTTGTCGGCGCTGGCATGATGGGGCGCGGAATGGCGAAGAATCTGCTCAAGGCCGGTTACGCGCTGACGCTCTTCATTCACCGCAAGCGCGACGGCATCGCTGCGCTCATCGCGCTCGGCGCCCGGGAAACGCAGGACCTCGCCGAACTCGCCGGCAGCTCCGAGGCGATCGTCGTCTGCGTCGATAATGCAGAGAGCGTGCGCGGCGTCGTCGCCGGCCTGCTGCCGGCGCTGCGCGCCGGCCAGTTGTTGATCGACGCGACGACGTCCGACCCCGAAGTCACGCGCGAAATTGCCGCCACGCTGCGCGTCCGCGGCGTCATCTACGCCGATTGTCCGGTCACCGGCGGCCCGCTGCAGGCCGAGGCCGGCGCGCTCGGCTCGATCGTCGGTTGCGACGCGGAGGACTTCGCACGCGTGCAGACGATCGTCGCCAACTATTCAAAAACCGTGCAGCGCATCGGCGAAGTCGGCACTGGGCACTACGCCAAGCTGCTCAACAATTTCGTTACCCAGGGCACCGCCGTGCTGCTCGCCGAGGCCTACAGCCGGGCGCGCGACAACGGCGTCGACTGGCGCGCGCTTTACGCGGTCATGGAAGCCGGCGCGGCGCGTTCGGGGACACTCGAGAAAATGGTCAAGCCGGCGCTCGACGGCAACTTCGACGGTACTCAGTTCTCGATTCGCAACGCGCACAAGGACGTCGGCTATTTCCGCCGCCTCGCCGAGTCGTCGGCACGCGGCCCAAGCGCGATGGCCGCCGGAATACACGGCGTTCTCGAGCGCGCGCTGGCCGAAGGCCTTGGCGAGCGCTACGTCAGCGCGCTGCTGCAGCCGGGCCCGCCCGGCGAAAAAAACCCGGACGAAACCGCCGCCTGAAAATCCGCCGGCCGGTCCGACGCGTCCGCCAGCTGGCGACGGCGACTGCCGCGGCTGCCCTTGCCAGCGCGGCGCGCGAGCCCGTCGCGCCCAGAGCTCTCGGTGGCCGCCAGGAGTTCGTTGGGGGCCGGCTTGCGGCGGGCAAGCCGACGGCGTTCACCGAGTGCCTGCCGATCGGCGCTTAGCCGCGCGGGTCGGCGACGAAGCGGCCGCCGGCCGGGAAGGGCTGCGGCTCGGCGAAGCGCGGCGCCGACGCCGGAATGATTCCGCGCGCCATGAGGTTGGCGCGTGAGTCGTAGTAAATGGCGATGACTTCATCCGGCGCATCGCTGTTGCGAGCGAATTCGGTGTAACGGGCCGGCGCGTACTCGCGCTCGCCATGGCCGGTACCGATCTTCTTCGCGCGCTGCTCCAGCGCGGCCGCAGCGGCAGGCGCCGCGGCGCCCGTTTCGGCGCGACGCGTAGGCTCACCAGGCGCTGCCGATTCGTCTATCGAGTTGCCGCGCCCGCTTTCGGCCTTGTCGACGGCCGGCAATCCCGGCGACATTAGCCTGCCGTAATCCGCTTCGGGCCGGTGCGCATACGGCGTAGCCTGGTTGATCGGTGGCGGTACGAGCTTTTCGCGATACACGGCGACGCCGATCACGCCGACATTCACCGGCCGTCCGGTGCGCGCGGCGTAACTGTCGGGCAGGGCGGTAAACACGAAGCGCGCGACATCGTCGAGGCTTTTGCGCCAGCCGCTGATCGCGTAGCGCTGTCCGGCGTCGAGGACATAGCCCGACTGCAGCGCTGCGGCTGTCTCGCCGCTCAGCACATTGACGCCGTCGACCGAGACGACCGTCAGAACGCGCTCGCCGAGACGGCTTTTTAGCTCGATCGAATAGGGCTCGCCCGGCGATCCGGCAATATAGAGCCTGCCGCCGTGTCGGTACGGCGTGAGGCGTTCGCCGTTGGCACGGTTGATGACTGCTACATCGACGAGACGCGCTGCAATACTGATCTCGGCACAGCCCTGCAAGGTGAGGAATATCAGTGTGCCGAGCGCGCTGGATGCGAGTTTGTTCATGGTGTTCTCCGGTTGGCGTGCGATGTCCGCAAACCCGTAAACGGGCGCCGCCGGATAACAGGGTTAAGCCGCTGGGCTTTTCTGTTCGCTATTTGATTGGAGCAAGGTCGCCCGGCAGGTTGAAGGCCGGGTAGCGCTCGCGAAACCGGGCCAGGCTCTGGTCGGCTTCGACGTCACGGCCGGCCGCGCGCAGGGCGCGGATTTGCTCGATCCACGCCTGCGCTTCGGCAGGCTTTGCGGCGCTATCGCGTTGCACATCGGTCGGTATTGCCGCGCTATCGCGCTGCGCCCCGGTCGGCGCGCCGGCCGTTTCGCGCTGTGCTAGCGGAGCGGCCGTAGTCTCGACAAGCGGCTCCTCTGCGTGACGCTTGTCGCGACGTTGTTGCCCGAGGGTGCCGGA
>JBBRXI010000263.1:0-4201 GCA_038248575.1 Burkholderiales bacterium
CGAGCGCCAGCGGCGCTTCGGCGGCGTCGATCACGGCGATCGCGTAAACGCTGGTGTCGCGCAGGAAGATATTGAGAATGTCGCAACACAGCGTGGCCATCGTCACTGCCGGTACCGGCTGGTGCAACTGTCTGACCGACGACGCTTGATGCAAGCCAATGAACTCGCGACGGGGATTCTCGGGAATTTTCCGCAACGAACGCTTCTCCTGCGCAGCAGAGGTCGGCGTGGGCGTCGATTGACGGATTTCTTCTTCTTTAACCATGGTTTCCTCGCAGATGACAACGCATCATCGGGGACAACTGCTTCAGTTTTATGACGGTCGCTCAGCGGTCGCCGCAAGCCGGTTCTCAGAACACCAGGCGATGGAATGGTCACACGGCCACGACGCTGTGACCGGGCCACTACGAACGCTTAGCCGGAAACCTCCCGTCGGCTCCCTGGTGTTTTGTCGCCAAACTCTTGCGTTGATCGCGCGGAGTGCAACATGACTGTAAAGGAACTGGGCCAAGATCGATTGCGTCGCCTTCTTTAGGATCCGATCGCCATGACCGGCAAAGTCTTCTGCTACCACTGTCGAAATTATCATCCGCTTGAAGAAATGACCTGCATGGAGTCCAAAGGCCGTAAACGCTGGCGATGTCGCAAAAGCCTTGCTTCGAGCCGGACGAACCAGGCTCAGCGCGACGCTTTCGGAGGACGGGTCAGCGAACTCAATAAGGCGAATGACCTGCGCTCTCTGCCGCACTGCGTCCTCGAACTGTTCGTCGCATGAAGATACTGATCGTCAGCGATGCGTGGGAACCGCAGGTCAACGGCGTCGTGCGCACGCTGAAGATGACGCGCCGCCAACTGCAACTGAAGGGGCATGAGAGCGAACTGATTTCGCCGCTCGGATTCCGTTCGTTCGCCTGCCCGACCTATCCCGAAATCAGTCTGGCGATGACGAGTTCATCGACGCTTGAGCGGCACATCGACCGTTTCGCGCCCGACTGTCTGCACATCGCCACCGAAGGACCGCTCGGCTGGCTGGCGCGGCGAATTGCCCTGCGCCGTAACTGGCCATTCACGACGGCGTATCACAGCCGCTTCCCCGAATACGTGCACGCGCGCTTTCGTCTGCCGCTCGCCTGGACTTACGGCATGCTGCGCCGCTTTCACAACGCGGCATGCGCGACGCTGGCGCCGACACCGGCCATCGTTGCCGACCTCAAGGCGCGTGGTTTCCATGGCGCGCGTCTGTGGTCGCGCGGCGTCGACTTCGAAGTCTTCGACCCTGCCGGCGAACGCGAGGCGGCGATCAAACGTCCGGTGTTTCTGTACGTCGGTCGCATCGCCGTCGAAAAGCAGGTCGATGCGTTTCTCGAGCTTGATCTGCCCGGTGAAAAGTGGGTGGCCGGCGAAGGGCCGGCGCGGCGGGTTCTGCAAGCCAGATATCCTGACGCCCGCTGGTTCGGCGTCCTCAACGGAACACAATTGGCGCGCCTGTATCGATCGGCCGACGTGATGGTTTTCCCGAGCCTGACCGATACCTTCGGCCTCGTCATGGTCGAAGCGATGGCGTGTGGAACGCCGGTCGCCGCATTCCCGGTGCCCGGGCCGATCGACGTCATCGGCGAGTCGGGCGGCGGCATCATGCACGACGACCTCCGCGAAGCCTGCTTGCAGGCGCTTCACCTGCCTCGCGACCAGGTGCGCAAGCGCGCCGAACAGTTCTCCTGGTCAGCCGCCACCGATCAGATGCTCTCGGCACTGCAGAGCATCCCTCGAGGTTAGCCGGCGCGCTCCAGCTAGCGCCCAGATACCCTGCCGGGCACAATCTCTTCGGCGGACTGAGCAGCGCGGTTGTTCGCTCTTTCACGAGCGGCCGCTTCGCCCGCTTCGGTCATTTCGACCGCGTCGCCGCTGCGCGACGCGCCGAGACGGGTGCTTGAACGCCAGCGCGTGGCGGTCACTGTTCTGTCACAAAAATGAGGTAACTTGACGCGTCATGACTTCTCACCTGAATCGACAAAAGCTCGTCATCTTCGACGTCGACGGGACCATCGTCGACGCCTTTCACGCCATCGAGCAGACTTTTCTTGTGCACGGCATGGCGCTCGGCGATCTCGAGCGCTTTCAGAAACGCCGCAAGTTACTCAAGTACCTCGGCGGCCTGCGCGAGTTCCCGACAAATTTGCGCAAGCAGTTCGGCAAGCAGAGCCGCAAGGCGCTGTTGGCGACACTGACCGAGTTCTATCGCCACAAAGCCCGGCTGTATCCAGGCGTCGACTCACTATTGCGCGCCCTGCTCGCCGACCCCGGAATCCGCGTCGCACTGGTCACGCGTAACGTCACGGCCGAGCCTGAGAAGACGCTACGCAGCCTGTTCCGGCGTCACGACATCGATATTGACGATTTCGACTATGTCGCGTGTATTCCGCTTGGCGAAGACAAGACGGCGCAACTCAAATGTGCGCGCGAATGCCTGGCGATCAATCCGGCGCGCACCTATGCGTGCGGCGACGAACACGGCGACTACCAGGCGGCGATCGCTGCCGGAGTCTATCCGTTTGTCGTCGCTTATGGCTTTGAAGACCGCGAGCGACTCGTCAAGGGCTTCGGCGTGCCGCGCGAAGTCATTTCGACATCACCCGCCGAGTTCATCGAAAATTTGACGCACGCTCTTGATCTGACAGGTCATCACCGCGATGCTTAGGTCAAGGATTCTGTCCGCGCTTACTTCGCGGCACGTCCGGTCTCGATTCGTTCGACGCCTTTCAGGGCCTTGAGCAGCGAAGCTTCGGTCGGCGATACCCAGGCTGCAAATCCGGCGCGCTTGCGAGGTCTTGTCCGTCGCTATGACGAGCGGAGCTTGCGCGGCCGATCGGTGGTTTTTCATCGTCTCTTAATCGCCTCGAGGGCAACGCCCATCTCGCCGAGCGCGGCGCGTACCGCATCGACGACCTTGACCATGTCATGCCCACCAAGGGCGCCGATGCAGCCGACACGGAACGTCTCGACGCGGGTGAGTTTGCCCGGATAAAGGATGAAGCCCTTCTCGCGCACGCGCTGGTAGAAGGTCTTGAAGTCATAAGCCGGGTCCGCCGGGGCGTGGAACGTGACGATGATTGGCGCCTGCACATTGGTTGCAAGGAAAGGCTTTAGCCCCAGGCCAGCCATGCCGTCGATAAGCGCCGCGCAATTGGCCGCGTAACGCGCGCCGCGCACCGCGCGGCCGCCTTCCTCCGCATATTGTTCGAGCGCCGCGTGCAACGCGGCGACGACGTGCGTCGGCGGCGTAAAGCGCCATTGCGTCGTCTTGTTCATGTAATCCCACTGGTCGTGCAGGTCCATCGCCAGCGAATGGCAGTTGCCGGCGCAGCGTTCCAAGGCGGCGCGATCGACGATGACGAAGCCGATGCCGGGAACGCCTTCGAGGCATTTACCCGAAGCGGCGATGAGCGCCTCGAAAGGCGTTGTACGCACGTCGATCTCGATGGCGGCAAAAGAACTCATTGCATCGACGATCAGGCGCCGTCCCTGGCGCGCGACGGCGGCGGCAATTTCGGTCAGGGGATTGAGGATACCGGTTCCCGTCTCGCAGTGAACCTGCGCCACGTGCGTGATCGAGGGGTCGGCGATGAGCGCCGCTTCGATGGCGGCCGGGTCGGCCGGCATGTCTTGGGGAAAGAGAAGTTCAGCCGTGCGTCGACCGAGGTAACCCAGGATCCTCAGCATGCGCGCGCAATAAGGTCCGTTATTCGGAACGAGGACCTTGCCCTGGCGCGGCACCAGCGTTCCCAGCGCCGCTTCGACCGAGAAAGTGCCCGAGCCTTGCAGCGGCACACAGACATGCGTTTGGCGCGCATGCACGACCTCGACAAGTTGGGCGCACACCTGTGCGGTGATGCTGTTGAAGTCCGCGTCCCACGAGCCCCAGTCATGCAGCATGGATTCCTTGGTGCGCGGCCATGGTCTCTCCTGATTCTTATCGTTTGAAAGCACGCCAAGCCTGATGCTGGCGAAAAAGCCACCGGATATTCGATTTCGCCATCAACGGCACCTTGGTTAAGGCCTGAGCATGGTCACTAGCGGACGCATGGCAGTATTTGACCGCCCGAACGGCCTCTTTCGCATCGTCGACTATCAGCTACGTCCTCCGCAAGCCGATGAGGTTCTGGTTGGCGTGCGTATGTCGACCATTTGCCGCTCGGATATC
>JBBRXI010000264.1:0-4180 GCA_038248575.1 Burkholderiales bacterium
GGCGCGGCGTAGCAGGTCGGCGAATTCGGGCTTTACTTCGCCGAGGATTCGTACGCCCAAGCCGGGACCCGGGAAGGGATGACGATAGACCATGGCGTGCGGCAGGCCGAGTGCGATGCCCAGTTCGCGCACTTCGTCCTTGAACAACTCGCGCAACGGCTCGAGCAATTTGAGCTGGAGCGTTTCGGGCAGACCGCCGACGTTGTGGTGGCTCTTGATCGTATGCGCCTTCTTTGTCTTGCTGCCGGCCGACTCGATCACGTCGGGGTAGATCGTGCCCTGCGCCAGCCACTTGGCGTCAGCGAGTTTCTTCGCTTCGGCCTGGAACACCTCGACAAACTCACGGCCGATGATCTTGCGCTTGGCTTCCGGATCGGATACGCCTTTCAGGTGCCCGAGGAACTGCGCAGCCGCGTCGACGTGGATGACCTTGACGCCGAGGTTGCTGGCAAAGGTCTGCATCACCTGCTCGGCTTCGTTGAGCCGCAGCAGGCCGTTGTCGACAAAGACGCAGGTCAGCTGGTCGCCGATCGCGCGGTGCAGCAGCGCGGCGACGACCGACGAGTCGACGCCGCCCGAGAGTCCGAGAATGACTTCCTCGGCGCCGACCTGGGCGCGCACCCTGGCGATCGCTTCTTCTGCGTAGTCGGGCATGTTCCAGTCGTGGCCACAGCCGCAGATGGCGTGCACGAAATGAGCAAAAATCTCCGTACCCTTCAGCGTGTGCGTAACCTCCGGGTGAAACTGGACCCCGTAAAACTTGCGCGCCTCGTCGGCCATTGCGGCAATCGGGCACGACTCGCTGCTGGCGATGACCTTGAACCCCGGCGGTAATCCGGTGACCTTGTCACCGTGGCTCATCCAGACGTCGAGCAGGCCGTGGCCGGCGGCGTTGGTCCGGTCCTCGATGCCCGTCAACAGTTCGGAATGCCCGCGGGCGCGAATTTCCGCATAGCCGAACTCGCGCTTGCCAGAAATTTCAACCTTGCCGCCGAGCTGCTGGGCCATCGTCTGCATGCCGTAGCAAATGCCAAGTACCGGCACCCCCAACTCGAAAACGACTTGAGGCGCTTGCCATTCTTGCGCCTCGTAGACCGAGTTGGGCCCGCCCGAGAGGATAATGCCCTGCGGGTCAAATTCGCGGACGAAGTCCTCGCTAACGTCGAACGGATGGAGTTCGCAATAAACCTGCTGCTCGCGCACGCGACGCGCGATCAGTTGCGAGACTTGCGAGCCGAAGTCGAGGATAAGGATTTTTTGGTGAGCCATTTTCATGCCTTGAAATAAAACAAGGGCGGCTGCCAGAGCCGCCCCGTGGGACACCAAACCGTCAGTCGATGTGGTAATTCGGCGCTTCCTTGGTAATCTGCACGTCATGCACGTGTGACTCGCGAACGCCGGCCGACGTAATTTCGACGAATTCGGCTCGCTCGTGCATCTCGTCGATGGTCGCGCAGCCAAGATAGCCCATAGACGAGCGCAGGCCACCCATCAGCTGGTGAATCACCGCCATCACCGAACCCTTGTATGGAACGCGGCCTTCGATGCCTTCGGGCACCAGCTTGTTGACGTCCGATGCGCTGTCTTGAAAGTAACGGTCGGCGGCTCCGGCGGCCATGGCGCCGATCGACCCCATGCCGCGATAGGATTTGTACGAGCGCCCCTGGAACAGTTCGATTTCACCCGGCGCCTCCTCGGTTCCGGCAAACAGCCCGCCGAGCATCACCGCGTCGCCGCCGGCGGCAATCGCCTTGCAGATATCGCCCGAGTAACGGATGCCACCGTCGGCAACGAGCGGAACGCCACTGCCCTTGAGTTCATCGCAAACCATCTGGATCGCGGTGATCTGGGGAACACCGACCCCGGCGACAATGCGCGTCGTACAAATCGAGCCAGGGCCGATGCCGACCTTGACGCCGTCCGCACCGTGGTCGATCAAGGCGCGCGCCGCGCTCGCCGTCGCAATGTTGCCGCCGATCACTTCAACGTTCGGCAGATTTCTTTTGACCCATTGCACACTGTCGAGAACGCCTTGCGAGTGCCCGTGCGCGGTATCGACGACGATGACGTCAACACCGGCTTCGGCGAGCAGTTCAGCGCGTTCCGCACTGCCAGAGCCGGCACCGATCGCCGCGCCGACACAGAGTCGTCCGGAAGCATCCTTGCTCGCAAGCGGGTGTTCGGTGGTCTTGATGATGTCTTTTACGGTAATGAGCCCACGCAGTTCAAAGGCGTCGTTGACGACCAGGACGCGTTCGAGACGGTGCTTGTGAATCAAAGCCTTGCCTTCCTCGACGGTTGCTCCCTCGCGTACGGTCACCAGCCGTTCGCGCGGCGTCATGATATTGCGCACCGGCTGGTCGAGCCTGGTTTCGAAGCGCAGATCTCGGTTCGTCACGATACCGACGACAAGCGACCCTTCGACGACCGGGAAACCGGAAATTTTGTGCAAGAGAGTCAAGTCGAGGACTTCGCGCACGGACATCGTCGGCGGAACGGTGATCGGGTCTTTTAGGATGCCCGACTCAAAGCGCTTGACCTTGGCCACTTCCGCCGCCTGAGCTTTCGGTGTCAGGTTTTTGTGCACGATGCCAATGCCGCCTTCCTGTGCCAGGGCAATTGCCAGTCGGGCTTCGGTGACGGTGTCCATCGCGGCCGACACCAGTGGCATATTCAATGTAATCTTGCGTGTAAGGCGGGTGCGCAGACTGACTTCGCGCGGCAGAATGATGGAATGAGCGGGGACGAGAAGGACGTCGTCGAATGTCAGCGCCCTTTGGAGTAAACGCATGGCCTATGATCCAAGGTCACAAATCAGTATTATACAGTATGCCCCGTGAACACTGGACGACCATGAAACCCTTTGCCATAGCGCTCGTTGGCCTGCTTGCTGGTCTTTTCGCCACGACAACCTTGAACGCTCAGGTCTACGAGTGGAGGGACGAAAGCGGCAAAATGAACTACTCGGACAAGCCGCCGGTCGGCAGCATCCGCCAACAACGGACCGTCCTATCGGCGCCGGCTGCAGCGGCCGCCACCCCGAGCCTCGATCCTGCGCAAAAAACGGCGGCCGATCGCGAACTGGAATTTCGCAAACGCCAGAGGGAAGCGCAGCAAAACGCCGAGAAGCAAAACAAGGAGCAAATCGCGTCTGCCCAGATCAAAGAGCACTGCGCCAATGCGCGCCGTCAATTGCAGTTGCTCGAGTCGGGCGAACGCATCAGCCAACGCGACGATAAGGGCGAGCGCTATTTCCTCGACGATGCGCAGCGCGAGCAGGAAATAGCGAACGTTCGCCGTATCGTCGAAGACGGCTGCAAGTAGCTTCCGTTTACTCGCCCTCGCCGGCCCCTTTCTTCATCACTTTGCCCTGCGCCGCTCTTTGCTTGCGCACTTCCTTCGGGTCGGCAATCAGGGGACGATAGATTTCCACGCGGTCGCGATCGCGCAAGAGCGCATCGGGCTTGGCCAGCTTGGCAAAGACGCCAAGCTTGTTTTTTGCAAGATCGATTTCCGGGTATTTCTGCAGGACGCCTGACGCTTCTAGGGCATCGAGAACGCTGGCGCCGGCCGGCAATTTGACTGTGAACAACTCCTGTTTCCGCGCCAGCGCGTAGACCACTTCGACGGTGATTGACTCAGGCATCGGCTGCTCCGTATACGGCGTCGGCGCGCTTCACGAAGGCCTCGACAAAGGTGTTGGCAATACCGCTGAAAACCGGGCCAATGACTTTTCCGAAGAGCTTGCTCGAAAATTCATAGGAGAGCCGAAATTCGATCTTGCAGGCGTTTTCCGTGAGCGGCTTGAATCGCCACAAGCCTTCGAGCTGGCGAAACGGCCCGTCAAGCAGTCTGATGCGCATAAGGTGAGGGTATTCCTTTTCGTTTTCGGTGGTGAAATGCGACCTGACGCTCAGATAGTTGATGTGCAAAGTCGCCACGGTCTTGCGCTCGTCGCGAAAACCGACGCTCGTCTGGGTGCACCAGGGCAGGAACTGCGGGTAGTCCTCGACCGCGTCGACGAGAGCGAACATCTGCACTGCCGAACGCTCGATGAGCAGCGATTTTTCAACCATGGCCATCGTTAGCGGCACCCCGTGATTCCTGTAGAATCCGGCATTCTAGCATCCGCCTAGGCCAACCTCAGAGACTCGCCCGATGAGCATTATCGCCAACAAGA
>JBBRXI010000265.1:0-4149 GCA_038248575.1 Burkholderiales bacterium
CTGGTTTTTCGCGGTGCGCGGCACGCAGGAATCGTTCTCGGCTATTCATTTTAGTCCTGTATTAAAAAACCAAACGGCATCGTGTCGACAGGTCTTTTTTCAATCGTCGCCGGCTTTGCTGAGAAGCTGACAGCGCCGATTGGCAAGCTAATCGTCCTGGCTTTTTGATTCGCGTATAAAAAAGCCGCTGCCCTCGTGGACAACGGCTTGCGCAGGAGCTACGACGAATTAACCGCCGCGAACCTTCTTCAGTTCCTTCATCACCGAGTCGATGGTATCGGCACCGATCGTCGCCCTGTTCTTCTCGTACACCGGCTGCACTTTATCGAACATGCGTTTTTTCTCGGCCGGGGTAATATCGTTGACCTGCATGCCAAGTTTCTTCAGTTCCTCCAGTGCTTTGCCGTCGGCGCCGCGAATGAAAGCGCGCTGGGCTTTCTGACCTTCGATGGCGGCTTCACGCAATGCCGCCTGCTCGTCCTTGCTCAGACCATCCCACATCTTCTTGCTGTACAGGACGAGGAAAGGTGTGTAGGCATGGCGGGTCATGCTCAGGTACTTTTGCACTTCATAATATTTGCTGGTGAGGATGGTGACATAGGGGTTTTCCTGACCATCGATAGTCTTCGTTTCGAGCGCGGTAAACACTTCAGGAAAGGCCATCGGAATGGCGTTGGTGCCCAGCGTTCTGAACGTATCGAGGAAAATGTTGTTCTGCATCACGCGCAGCTTGATGCCGGCAAAATCTTCGACCTTGGCCACCGGGTGCTTGCTGTTGGTCAGATTACGAAAACCGTTTTCCCAGTACGCCAGATTAACCAGACCGACAGCTTCCATCTTCTTGTTCATCGCGTCGCCGGCAGGGCCGTCGAGTATAGCGTCGGCTTCCTTTTCATTGGAAAAAAGGAAGGGCAGGTCAAACACCCCGAGATCTTTCACGATACCGACCAGCGGGGAGGAAGACGTGACCACCATCTCCTGCGTGCCGGCGCGCAAGGCCTGCGTCGCCTGCAAATCGCCACCGGCCGAGCCGCCCCAGAAGTCAGCCAACTTCAACTTGCCGCCCGACTTGGCGTTCAGCACTTCCTGCATGCGCTTGACGCCGACCGCATTGGGGTGATCTGCGTTTACGCCGTTGGTGATTTTGATATTGCGTTCGCTGTACTGAGCAAAGGCCGAAGAGGTGGCGAGCAAGGTACCGGCCACGACAAGTGCTGTTTTGAGAAAGAGATTATGACGTTTCATAGTTCAGAAGCCTCCGGTTAATAAAGCACGATCAGAAAACTACAGAGTATCTCAGCGCATCATCCAGTGCAAGGGTACGGTCACCAACTCGGGGACGAGCACCAACAGGAAAAGCACACACACATGGGCAAACAGGAAGGGCAGCACGCCCTTGACCGCCTCGTCCATGCCGATCCGGGAAACTCCCGAGACAACGTTGAGCACGGTGCCGACGGGAGGCGTGATCAAACCGATGGAGCAGTTCATGACGAACATCACGCCAAAGTAGACGGGGTCGATGCCGGCTTGCAACACGATAGGCATCAGCACGGGGGTCAGAATCAGGATCGTCGGCGCCAGGTCCATCGACGTGCCGACGAGGAGGATCAGCGCCATCATGATGAACATCAACATGGTCTTGTTGTCCATGAAGGGTCCGAGCAGGCCGGCCACTTCGGTCGGTATGTTGGCGATCGTAATCAGCCACGCGCCGACCATCGCGGCGGAAACCAGGAACATCACCACGGCGGTGGTCTTGCCTGCGGTCAGAAGCAGACCGAAAAGCTTGTTCCATTTCAACTCGCGGTAAATGAACATGCCGACCAAAAAGGAGTACAGCGCCGCCGCAACGGCCGCCTCGGTCGGCGTAAACACACCGATCTTCATGCCGCCGATGATGATGACGGGCAGGAACAGGGCGAAGGCGCCGTTGGCGGTAGTCTGCAGCCGCTCGGCGAGCGGCAATTTTGGTGTCGTCTCGACGTTCTCTTTTTTCGCCACGACCCACCAGGCAATGCCGATGGCCGCGCCCATCAGTATGCCGGGGACGATGCCGGCGAGAAAGAGCTTGGTGATCGACACGTCGCCCGCCACGCCAAAGAGGATGAAGGGAATCGACGGCGGAATGATCGGGGCGATGATGCCGCCGGAAGCCACGAGGCCCGCGGCGCGTCCGACGTTGTAGCCGGCGGAGCGCATCATGGGAATGACAATCGCGGCGATCGCCGCCGTATCGGCGATCGCCGACCCCGACAGCGAGGCCATGATGACGGCCGCAAACACCGCCACATAACCGAGGCCGCCGCGCAAGTGTCCGACCCAGGCGATTCCCATGTTCACGATGCGTTTGCTCAAACCGCCGGCATTCATGAACTCGCCGGCGAGCAGGAAGAAAGGCACGGCGAGCAGAGGAAAGTTGTCTGCGCCGTCGACAAAACGCTGCGCCAGGATTTGCGTGTCAAACGCGGACAGCGTGCCGTTGCTGGCCAGGTAAGCCATCATAGTGACGCCGCAGACGAGCAGCGAATAGGCGATCGGAATGCCGATGGCCATGGCCGCGATCAGCGAAAAAAGAAATATCAATACGGTCATGGCTTAGGCTTTCGCGTCTTTAAGTTGAGCTTCTGTTTCTATCAGGCCTTCGCCGACGATTCGCACCAGATCGGATTCGCTCAACTGTCCGGTGAACAGCAAGTAGAGTTCGTGGATGTTGATCGTCCCCATCACGACGGCGACGACGTAGCCGATACCGTATACCCAGATCATCGAGAGGCCCGCCACAGGTGAATAAGTGGTCGCCTGCAGATCATGCATTTGGTATGTTCCCCACAGGAACATGCCGTTGACGATCAGCATGATCGACTCGCTGAAAAAGAAACACACCTTCTTGCCAGCCACCGGCAGCAATTTCACCACGGTGTTGATTCCCAGATGCCCGCCTTCGCGCATGGCAACCATGGCGCCAATGTAGGTCAGCCAGATAAAGCAGTAACGCGACATTTCGTCGCTGAACAGGATGCCGGAGTCGGCTAAATAGCGCAGCGTGACGTTGCCACCGACCATGAAGAGCATGGCAACCAGCATCGCCACCACGAGAAATTCCAGCAGCTTGAAAAATCCATCGATCAGTTTTTGCATATTCGTTTTGCCTCGAAAATCACTCAGTGAACGTTTCTTCGCGCTACCTGTAGGTTACCGGGAGGCTCGCGACAATGATCGTCGGCGCGGCCAGCGCCAGCATGCTAGCACCGATTGAGCGTTCGACAAAGACCATCGAGTTGCCAGTGATATCAGCACATCAGCACATCATCCAGTGCAAGCAGACGGTCGACTTAATGGCTGCCGAGGTAGGCTTTCGCGAGCACCGGATTGCCGGTAATTTCAGCGGCCGTACCCTGCGCGACGACACGGCCGTTCTCGATGACGTACGCCGTATCGGCGAGGGCGAGAGCGAGCCCGGCCATCTGGTCGACGACGACCAGCGTCATCCCTTCCGCGCGCAAGAGCCGCAGCGCCGCGAACAGTTCGGCGATGACTTTTGGCGCCAGACCGAGCGACGGCTCGTCGAGAATCAGCACGCGCGGGCTGGCCATCAAGGCCCGGGTGATCGCGAGCATCTGCTGTTCGCCGCCGGAGAGCAGGCCGGCGCGCTGATGAAGGCGCTCGCGCAGGAGCGGGAAGCGCTCGAGCATCGTTTCGACACGACGTTCGCGATCGGCCGGATTGACGAAGGCGCCGAGGCGGATGTTGTCGAGTACGCTGAGTTCCGGGAAGACCTGCCGACCTTCGGGAACCAGTACCAGACCGCGGGCGACAATGGCTTCGGTCGGCAGCGCGGAAATTTCTTCGCCGGCGAGCCGGATACTGCCCGTGACCGGCCTGTGCAGGCCGATCAGGCTGCGCATCAGCGTCGTTTTCCCGGCGCCGTTGGCGCCGAGCAAGGCGACCGTTTGGCCTTCGTTAACCACAATTCCAACGTCGTGAAGGACCGGCGCGGCGCCGTATCCCGTCGTCAGCCCGCGCACGCTGAGCGCTTCCTGTGCCGCGCCGATTCCCTCCGCTTCATGCGGCGTCGGCCGTGAGCGTTCGCCGCGGGCGCTTCGTGAGTTCGGGGATCGCCATCGCCATGTTCGTCACTGCATCGTC
>JBBRXI010000266.1:0-4137 GCA_038248575.1 Burkholderiales bacterium
AGGCGCAGATCGCCCGCGAAGCCGGCCTGGCGCCGCTCGCCGAAGCGCTCCTCGCCGACCCGACGCTCAGCCCGGAAGGCGAAGCGGCGCGCTTCATCAGCGGCGAAGCACAGACGCTCGGCTTTGCCGACTGCAAGGCGGTTCTCGACGGAGCGCGCCAGATCCTCATGGAGCAGTTCTCCGAAGACGCCGGGCTGCTCGGTGCGCTGCGCGAGCATCTCGAAGCGCACGGGCTCGTCAAATCGACGCTGATCGAAGGCAAGGACGAGGCCGGCGCCAAGTTCCGCGACTATTTCGACTACGCCGAACCGATCAAGGACATCCCCTCGCACCGCGCGCTCGCCCTGTTGCGCGGGCGTCACGAGGGCGTTCTGGAGATCGCGCTGCTGCTCGACAGCGAGCTTGACCCGGCCAATCGTCCGCTCGGCTTCAACCTCTGCGAAGCGCGCATCGCCAAGCGCTTCATGATCAGCGACCAGGGCCGCGCGGCCGACAAGTGGCTCGTCGACAGCGTGCGCTGGGCCTGGCGCGTCAAGGTTTTCATGCACCTCGAGCTCGACCTCATGAGCGCGCTGCGCGAGCGCGCGGAAAGCGAAGCGATCCGCGTTTTCGGCGCCAACCTGCACGACCTTTTGCTCGCTGCGCCGGCTGGCCAGCGCACGACGATGGGTCTTGACCCGGGACTGCGCACCGGCGTCAAGGTGGCCGTTGTCGATGCGACCGGCAAGCTGCTCGACACGGCGACGATCTATCCGCACGAGCCGCGCCGTGACTGGGACGGCGCGCTGCACGCGTTGGCCGGTCTGGCGCACAAGCACAAAATCGAACTGATCAGCATCGGCAACGGGACGGCGTCGCGCGAAACCGACAAGCTTGCCGCCGAGCTGGTCCGCATGCTGCCCGAACTGCGCATGAGCAAGATCGTCGTTTCCGAAGCCGGCGCGTCGGTCTATTCGGCTTCCGAGTACGCCTCGCGCGAATTCCCGGAGCTCGACGTCAGCCTGCGCGGCGCCGTTTCGATCGCCCGCCGCCTGCAGGACCCGCTCGCCGAACTCGTCAAGATCGACCCCAAGTCGATCGGCGTCGGCCAGTACCAGCACGACGTCAGCCAGAGCAAGCTGGCGCGCGCGCTCGACGGTGTCGTCGAGGACTGCGTCAACGCCGTCGGCGTCGACGTCAATACCGCCTCAATCCCGTTGCTCACCCGCGTCTCCGGCCTGAACGGCACGCTCGCCGCCAACATCGTCGCCTACCGCGACGCCAACGGCGCGTTTGCCAACCGCAACGCGCTGCGCAAGGTGTCGCGCCTGGGCGACAAGACCTTCGAACTCGCCGCCGGCTTTTTGCGCATCAGCGGTAGCGACAACCCGCTCGACGCCTCGTCGGTGCACCCCGAAGCCTATCCGCTCGTCGAGCGCATCCTTGCCGATATCAGGAAGGGCATCGGCGAGCTGATCGGCGACAGTCGGCTGATCAAGGCGCTCAATCCGCAAAAGTACACCGACGAGCAGTTCGGCCTGCCGACGGTGGAGGACATCCTGAAGGAACTCGAAAAGCCCGGCCGCGACCCGCGCCCCGAGTTCAAGAGCGCGGTGTTCAGGGAAGGCGTCGAGGACGTCAAGGATCTGCAGCCGGGAATGATTCTTGAAGGCGTGGTGACCAACGTCGCCAACTTCGGCGCCTTCGTCGATATCGGCGTCCATCAGGACGGGCTCGTGCATATCTCGGTGCTCTCGAACAAGTTCGTCCGCGACCCGCGCGAAGTCGTCAAGGCCGGCGACGTGGTGCGCGTTAAAGTCGTCGAAGTCGACTTGCCGCGCAAACGTATTGCCCTCACCATGCGCCTGACCGACGACCCGCCGGCGACGCCGAAACTTGGCGGCGCAGCGCTGTCGAACAAGGCGCGGCAACAGCAGGCGCGTCAGCCCGACCCGGCCGGCGCGATGGCCGCCGCCTTCGCCAAATTGAAGCGCTGAGCGCGCCATACCCGGAGAACGAACATGCTGAAAATCTACGGTATCAAGAATTGCGACACGATGAAGAAGGCCTTCGCCTGGCTCGACGCGCGGGGGGTCGACTACGAATTCATCGACTACAAGAAGATCGACCTCGCCGACACGCTGCTGCCCGACTGGAGCGCGCGCGCCAGTTGGGAGCAACTGCTCAACACGCGCGGCATGATGTGGAAGCGGCTGAGCGACGACGAACGCGACCAGGTCGACGAGGGCAAGGCACTCGAGCTGATGGCCGATTACCCGACACTGATCAAGCGCCCGGTCGCCGACGACGGCGATGAGTTGCTCGTCGGTTTCGATCCCGAACGCTACGAGCGCTACGCGCGTCATGCGCGCTGACGCGGGCGGGTGCTACGCCGAGGACGAGCGATGAGCGCCAACACCATCGACCGCTTTTTGCTCGAAGACCTCGATATCCGCGGCGCGCTCGTTCGCCTCGATTCGGTCTGGCAGCAACTGCTCAGCGGCCGCGCCTACCCCGAGCCGGTTATCGACCTGCTCGGCCAGATGAGCGTCACCACCCTGTTGCTGGCCAACAACCTCAAGCAGGCCGGGCGGCTGACGATCCAGTTGCGCGGCGACGGGCCGATCTCCTTGCTGGTCATCGACTGCACCGCCGATCTTAACGTGCGCTGCATGGCGCAGCACGCGGCGGACATCACCGACGGTTCACTGCGGGCGCTGCTCGGCGAGGGTCAGCTCCTGCTTTCGCTCGATAGCCCGGCGATGCGCGCGCCCTACCAGAGCATCGTACCGCTCGTCGGCGCGACGATCGCCGAGGTCTTCGAACACTACCTGATGCAATCGGAACAGCTCGCTTCGCGCTTTTTCCTGGCGGCGTCGCCGCACGGCGCCGCCGGATTCTTTGTGCAGAAAATGCCGTTGGCCGACGCGCGCGACGCCGACGGCTGGACACGCGTCGAGGCGCTGGCCAGTACGGTCTCGCGCGACGAACTGCTCACCCTGCCCGGCGAGCAACTGCTGCTCCGTCTGTTCAACGACGAGACGGTGCGCCTTTTCTCCGCGCGACCGGTGACACACACGGTTCCCGAAGACTGGGAAAAGATCAGCAACATGCTGCGCACGCTCGGTCGCGAGGAAGTTTATTCGGCGCTCAAGGCGCGCGGCGAGGTCCTCATCCGCGACGACCTCGGCAACCGCGAATACCGCTTCGACAAGGCAGCCATCGACGCGCTTTTTTTCAACACGCCGCAAACACCGCCGAGCGTGCATTGAGCGTTCGGAAAAACGCCGGCTTACCGCTTATTTAGCAACTGCGGCGAGCACCTCGCGGCGCCGGTCTTCGCCGAGCGGCAGACCGTCGGCGAGCCACTCGACGCTCGCGTTGGGAACCAGGCGCACCGCTTCCAAAAGGTCGCTGGCCAGCGCTAACGTCGCGGTCGGCGATTCGTCGAGGACGTGGCGTGCGGCGTTCGAGCAGGTGCGCGTCAGTTGCGCGCGCTGCGTTTCGGCGCCGCGCAGAAGCTGCAGCACGAGCGCCGGCAGCTTCCAGCGCTCGGCGCATTGCAGGGTGAGCTCCTTGAAGGTGAAGCCGCAGGCGTGGATCTGCGCCTGTGCGCTACGCTGCGCGTGGCCGGCGCGCAGCGTCGTCTCGGCCTTGCGCGGTATTTCTTCGGCATAGACCCAGAGCAAGAGGTCGCCAGCGCCGGCGAGCAGCGCGGCGACGGCGATTTCTTCGGGATTGAGGTCGGCGCGCCCGGTCGCCCAGGTGCGGGCGATCTGCGCCGCCATGCGCGCCCGCGCTTCGACCGTCTGCAAGCCGGCGTTGGCCTCGTCGACCTCGGGGCTGGTGAGCAGCAGCTTGCGGAATTCGTCAACGCCAAGCTGCATGATCGCCGTCAGCGCCGTCGTTGTTTCGTGCTCCAGCCGGTGCGATTTGCGCCGTTCGGATTCGCGCAAGAGGCACAGACAGAGCAGCGGATCCTGGAGAACGATGTCGGCGAGTTCCTTCGGCGCCAGCCGCTCGCCCTCGGCAGCTTCGAGCTGCGCCATCAGCAGCTTCGAGCGGCGCATCACCGGCAGCGCCTGGTTCTCACAGTAGGCGGCCCACTGGCCGACGCCCCAGTGGCTCTTCCAGGCGTCCATCTCAGCGCGCCGGTTG
>JBBRXI010000267.1:0-4137 GCA_038248575.1 Burkholderiales bacterium
CCGAGAAGAGGTAGGAGAGCGCCGGATGGTTCTTCCAGTAGCTGATCAGGCTTCTGAGCAGGTCGGGCCGGCGCAGGCACGGCGAGTCGGCCGGCGTCGCGGCGCCGAGTGTCAGGTGGTTGCCGCCGCCGGTGCCGGTGTGGCGCCCGTCGAGCATGAATTTTTCGGCGCCCAGCCGGGTCAGCCGCGCTTGCTCGTAGAGCGTTTGCGTGTTGGTGACGAGCTCGCGCCAGCTTGCCGCGGGATGGATGTTGACTTCGATGACGCCAGGATCGGGCGTGATGCGAAAGACCGTGAGACGCGGGTCGGCGGGCGGCGTATAACCTTCGAGGCGCAACGGCATGGCGAGCGCGGCGGCGGTCTTTTCGATGGCGCGGGTCAGGGCGATGAAGTCTTCGAGGCGGACAATCGGTGGCAGAAAGACGCACAGCACGCCGGCGCGCACCTCGACGCAGAGCGCCGTGTGCACGACTTCGCGCGGCTCTTCGCGGTCTTCGCGGTCATCGGGCGCTTGAGGCGGCGCCTTTGTTTCGGCGCGTTCGGCGGCCGATTGGGCATCCGCATCGGACAGCGCCTCGGGCGTATCAAAGGGGTCGCGTCCAATATCCTCATCCTTGGCGTCCGGATCGATCCAGGGCAAGGAATGGAGCGGCAAGCGCAGCCCGAGTGGCGAATCTCCGGGAACGAGATAGAGGTGTTCGCGGCGCAGCGGCCAGCGGCTCGAACGAAAGCGCGTGCCACAGGCAGCGGCCGCTTTACCGGCCGGCTGCACTTTGAGCGGCAGAACGTAACCGGCGACTTCGCCGAGGCCTTTCTCGATCAGCCGCGCGATGCGCAGGCGTTCGCCAGGGTCCTTGAGATCGCCTGCCAGTGGATCGACGTTCACCGGCCAGCGTTGCTCGTCGTCGATGAGGCGCGTCACGTCCTCGTAAGCGGCCATCACGTAGTCCTCGTGCACGCCCAGGGTTGCCGCAAGCCGGTCGATGAAGCGCCGACCGTCGGCGCTCGTCTGCTTGCCCTGCCCGTCGGAGGTGACCAGCAGCGCCCGGTCGGCCCACAGCGGCTGGCCGTCGTTGCGCCAGTAGCAACCGAGCGCCCAGCGCGGCAGCGCCTCGCCCGGATACCATTTGCCCTGGCCGAAATGGAGCAGCGCGCCGGGCGCGAAACGGCCCTGCAGGCGCTCAAGCAAGGCGCCGGCAAGTTCGCGCTTTTTCGCCGACAGCGCGGTGTGGTTCCACTCCTCGCCGTCCATGTCGTCGATCGAGACGAAGGTCGGTTCGCCACCCATCGTCAGCCGCACGTCGTGCCCGATCAGGTCAGCGTCGACCTGATCGCCGAGCGCGACGATCGCCTGCCACTGCTCGTCGCTATACGGCTTCGTGACGCGCGCGTCTTCGTGGATGCGCGTCACACTCATGGCAAAGTCGAAGGTGGTCTCACAGATTTCGGTGAGCCCGCTAACCGGCGCAGCGGACGCCGGGATCGCCGTACAGGCAAGCGGAATATGACCTTCGCCGGCGAGCAGTCCCGACGTCGGGTCGAGGCCGATCCAGCCGGCACCGGGAATGAAAACCTCGGTCCACGCGTGCAGGTCGGTGAAATCGTGGTCGGTGCCCGACGGGCCGTCGAGCGCCGTGACGTCGGGCTTTAACTGGATCAGATAACCCGAAGCGAAACGCGCGGCGAGTCCGAGGTGACGCAGCAACTGGACGAGCAGCCAGGCCGAGTCGCGGCACGAGCCGCGCCCCAGCGCCAGCGTTTCTTCGGGCGTCTGTACGCCCGATTCGAGACGGACGATGTAAGCGACGACCTGCTGCACGCGCTGGTTGATGCCGACGAGCATGTCGATCGTACGCAGCGGGGCGGCGAGAAAATCGCCGCGCGTGCGTGCCAGCCACTTGGCAAAAAGCGGCGTCGCGGCGTCGGTTTCGAGGTAAGGCGCAAGTTCACGGCGCAAGGCGTCCGGGTAGGCGAAAGGGTAGCTTTCGGCGAACTCGTCAATGAAAAAATCGAAGGGGTTGATCACCGTCATTTCGGCGACGAGGTCGACGGTAATCGACAGCGTTCGGGACTTTTCGGGGAAGACCAGACGCGCCACCCAGTTGCCGAAAGGATCCTGCTGCCAATTAAGGAAGTGGCCGCCGGGTTCAACGCGCAGGGAATACGAGAGGATTGCCGTCCGACTGTGCGCCGCCGGACGCAGGCGGATCTCGTGCGGCCAGAGTTTGACGGGCCGGTCGAAGTGATAACGGGTCTGGTGGTTGAGCGCGACGCGTAGGGTCATCGGAAGGCTTTCAGGACAGGGACGTCGGCGCGAAACATTCGCTCAGCGGGGAAGATTCGGCAGCTGGGCGAAGGCGTTGCGCAAGCCTTCACCCCAGCTATGACGCAGCCGCTGCATATAGCCGTCGTTCTCGTCGAAACGATGGACTTTCCCGAGGACGAGCGAATCGCGCTGGTAGACCGCAAGATCGATCGGCATGCCGACCGACAGGTTCGACTTCATCGTCGAATCGAACGAAACGAGGACGCATTTGATCGCGTCGTCCATGCTCGTCCCGGCGAGCACGACGCGGTCGATGATCGGCTTGCCGTATTTGACTTCGCCGATCTGAAAATAGAGCGTCTCTGGCGTCGCCTCGATAAAATTGCCTTCCGAATAGACGAGAAAAAGGCGCTGATGTTCGCCAGCGACCTGCCCGCCGACGATGAAACAGGCGCCGCTATCGACGTTGTTTTCGATCAGGAAGGGCGCGTCGCGGTGGCGCACCTGGCGCAACGCCGTGCCGATCAGTTCGGCGACCTCGTACATCGAATGCACGCTCATCAGATTCGGCTCGCTGTTGTGGCGAATCGCCTGCTCGAGACGGTTGATCGTCGCCTGCGTGACCGCAAGATTGCCCGCGTTAACGATGACCAGCGCGCGATTGCCAGGCTGTTCAAAGGTCTTCATCTTGCGGAAAGTCGCGATGTTGTCGACACCGGCGTTGGTCCGCGAATCGGAAGCGAAGACGATGCCGGCATCGATCATGGTGGCGACGCAATAACTCATTGTGTAGTCCTTTTAGGTGGATGCGCCGGGTGCCGACCAGGCGAAGCGCATCATTCGTCGGTCGACCAGAAATACGTCGTATTGACGAGTTCACCCAGATCGTAGATGCGATCGAGAAATTCGGAAAGAAATTCGTGCAAACCGTCGGCGAAGATCTCGTCGATCCGGCCATAGTGCAATTGTCCGTGCAGCAGTCCGCAGCGGCGCAGCAGTTCGCCGGCGCGCACGCCGTTGATCTCCTGCAGCACGCCATGCACCTCGCCGAGACACGCCGACAGCGAGCGCGGCAGATCGCGACGCAGGATCAGCAAGTCGGCAACGCGCTTGGGCGTGATCTGATCGCGATAAATCTTGCGATACGCCTCGAAGGCCGAGACCGAGCGCAGAATCGCCCCCCATTGGTAATAGTCGGCGGCGCCGCCGATGTCGCTCGGGCTCGGCAGCAGGATGTGGTACTTGACGTCAAGGATACGCGCCGTGTTGTCGGCGCGTTCGATGAAGGTGCCAAGGCGCAGGAACAGGAAACTGTCGTCGCGCAGCAAAGTGCCGTAACTCAAACCGCGCAAGAGGTGCGAACGCTCCTTGACCCAGTCGAAAAAACGCGAGACACCGCGTTCGGCAATTTCTGCCGACTGCGTCAGCCGCATCTCGAGCCAGGTCTGGTTGAGCGCTTCCCACATCTCCGAGGTGATCGCGCCACGCACCGCGCGCGCATTCTCGCGTGCGGCGAAAATGCTGTTGAAGATACTGCCCGGATTGAGCTTGTCGAACACCATGAAGTGCATGACGTTTTCGGCGCTCGACTCGGTGTAACGCGCGTCGAAGTCCTCGTGCAGGCCGCTGATTGAGAGCATCGCGCGCCATTCCTGGTCGGCGTCGGCAACGGCCTGTTTGAGCAGCGCCATGCGGTAGGTGACGTCGAGCATGCGCGCCGTGTTCTCGGCCCGCTCGATGCTGCGCGCCATCCAGTAAAGATGATCTGCGGTCGATGAAAGCATGATCTGGCCTCGCGCCGGTGGTTAAACTTCGAGCACCCAGGTGTCCTTGGTGCCGCCGCCCTGAGATGAGTTGACGACCAGCGACCC
>JBBRXI010000268.1:0-4132 GCA_038248575.1 Burkholderiales bacterium
AGCGCTTCGCGATCAAGTTTCCATTTTCAATTTCACTCCAGTAGAGGCAAGCAAGATGATGAAAGGCGGAATCGCCGGCCTGATGAAACAGGCCCAGCAGATGCAGGAAAACATGAAGAAGGCGCAGGACGAGCTGGCTCAGGTCGAAGTCGAAGGCCAGGCGGGTGCCGGCATGGTGAAAGTTTTGATGAGCTGTGCCCACGACGTGCGGCGGGTGTCCATCGACGCCTCGGTCATGGACGACAAGGAGATGCTCGAAGACCTCGTCGCCGCCGCCCTTAACGACGCGATGCGCCGTGTCGAACGGATCTCGCAGGAACGGATGGCCGGATTTGGCGCCGGGCTCAACCTTCCGGCCGGGATGAAGCTGCCGTTCTGATGACCCCGTCGAGCCTCGAATCGCTGATCGAGGCGCTGCGCTGCCTACCGGGAATCGGGCCTAAATCGGCGCAGCGCATGGCCTTTTACCTGATGCAACGTGACCGTCCGGGTGCCCAACGCCTGGCCGACGCCTTGCAGCGCGCGCTCGCCGCGCTGCAGCACTGCCAGCGCTGCAACACCTTCACCGAAGCGGCGATTTGTGAGCGCTGCCAGTCGACTAAGCGCGACGCTAGCCTGCTCTGCGTCGTCGAAACGCCCGTCGACATGAACATGATGGAGCAGACGCACGCCTATTCGGGACTCTATTACGTGCTGATGGGCCGTGTCTCGCCGCTCGACGGCGTCGGGCCGCGCGAGCTGCATCTCGAACAGTTGCTGACGCGGGCGAGCGACGGGTTCGTCCGCGAAGTCATCCTGGCGACCAATTTCACCAACGAAGGCGAAGTGACCGCGCATTACCTGACCGAAATGCTCAAGGAGCGGGCGATCAAGGTGTCGCGGATTGCCCGCGGCGTCCCCGTCGGCGGTGAGCTCGAATACGTCGACGCCGGGACGCTGGCGCAAGCGTTGCGCGAGCGCCGATCGCTTGCAGAATAGGCGTTTGGCATCGTTGCTGGGGTCCAGTTGCAGCGAGTTTTAGCGTATAATCCGGCGCTTGTGATTCGAACATCGACCCTATTGCCCCGAGGATCAGCACGATGAGTACAGAAGGCAAGATGGATTGCGGTAGGCGGCGCTTGCTGGTCGCCACTGCGGCGGTCGGCGGGGCGGGTGCGGTGGCGACGTTGGTGCCCTTTATTTCGAGCATGCTGCCGTCGGAACGCGCCAAAGCCGCCGGAGCGCCGGTCGAAGTCGACGTTGCCAACCTTGCACCGGGGCAGATGATCACCGTCGAATGGCGCGGCAAGCCGGTGTGGGTCATCAACCGCGACGCTGAGATGCTGGCGACGCTGCCCAAGCTCGAAGGCGAACTCGTCGACCCGAGGTCCGAAGCGCGCCAGCAACCGCCCGCGTGCACCAACGAAACGCGCTCGATCAAACCCAATCTGTTCGTCGCCATCGGCATCTGCACACACCTGGGCTGTTCGCCGACGTCAAAATTTCGCAAAGGCGAAGCCGAGGGCATGCCGGCCGACTGGCCGGGCGGTTTCCTCTGCCCCTGCCACGGCACGACTTTCGACTTTGCCGGCCGCGTCTACAAGAACAAGCCGGCGCCGACCAACCTCGAAGTGCCGCCGCATACGTATCTCTCCGAATCGCGAATCCTGATCGGCGAAGAACGGAAAGGGGTCTAAGTCATGGCCGCGAACGGAAATTCCGAGAAGTACACGTCCGACGGTTCGCTACGCGGCCGTGCGCTGGAGTGGTTCGACAAGCGCTTCCCGCTGACCTCGATGTGGCGCGCGCACCTCTCGGAATATTACGCGCCAAAAAACTTCAACTTCTGGTACGTGTTCGGCGTCCTGGCGATCGTTGTGCTGGCGATTCAGATCGTCACCGGAATATTTCTCGTGATGTTCTACAAGCCCGACGCGTCGCTCAACGCGAGCGGAATTCCGATCGCTTTCGCGAGCGTCGAGTACATCATGCGCGACGTGCAGTGGGGCTGGCTGATCCGCTACATGCATTCGACCGGCGCATCGGCCTTCTTTGTCGTCGTCTATCTGCACATGTTCCGTGGCATGCTCTACGGCTCCTACCGCAAGCCGCGTGAGCTGATCTGGGTGTTTGGCACGCTGATCTTCCTGGTCCTCATGGCCGAGGCCTTCATGGGTTATCTGCTGCCCTGGGGACAGATGTCGTTCTGGGGCGCGCAAGTCATCGTCAACCTGTTTTCGGCGATTCCGCTGATCGGCGAGCCGCTCTCGCTGTGGATTCGCGGCGACTATGTCGTCGGCGACGCAACGCTCAACCGCTTTTTCGCCTTCCACGTGATCGCCGTTCCGCTCGCGCTGCTCGGCCTCGTTGCCGCGCATATTCTGGCGCTGCACGAAGTCGGCTCGAACAACCCAGACGGCATCGAAATCAAGGACAAGCTCGATGAGCGGGGCGTGCCGCTCGACGGCATCGCTTTCCATCCCTACTACACGGTCAAGGACCTCGTCGCCGTCGTTGTCTTCCTGATCGTATTCGCGTCGATCGTCTTCTTCGCCCCCGAGGGCGGCGGCTATTTCCTCGAATACAACAACTTCATCCCGGCCGATCCGCTAAAAACGCCGCCGCACATCGCGCCGGTCTGGTATTTCACCCCGTCGTATTCGATCCTGCGTTCGATTACCGACGATTACCTGATCGTCCTCCAGCTCGGCGTCGCCGCGCTCTGGGTCTGGGGCGTGCGCCGCCTGCCCGACGTCGGCAAGGTGCTGGTCAGCATCGCGGCAATCGCCGTCATCGTCGGCATGTTCGCGCTCGAGGCGAAGTTCTGGGGCGTCGTCGCCATGGGTTCGTCGGTCGCCATCATCGGCCTGTTGCCCTGGCTCGATTACAGCCCGGTCAAGTCGATCCGCTATCGCGGCCCGATCTACAAGGGTTTTCTGACGGCTTTCGTGATTGCCTTCCTGGTCCTCGGCTATCTCGGCACGCAGCCACCGGCGCCGGCAAGCCAGATCGTCGCGCAGGTCTGCACGCTGATCTACTTTGCCTTTTTCCTGATGATGCCGTGGTACTCGAGGATCGACAAGTGCAAGCCGGTACCGGAAAGGGTGACCTTCCAATGAAAGCGAACCTCGTCAGGAAAGTCGGCTTGGCGCTGCTCTTCGCGCCCCTCGTCGCCTGCGCGCTGCTCTCCGCGCCGCTCATCGTCTCCGCTGCCGAAGGCGCGCACCTTGATCGCGCACCGGATGTCCGCAACGATCAGGCAGCGCTCCAGAACGGCGCCAAAATCTTCGTCAATTATTGCCTCAACTGTCACGGTGGGAGCTTCGTCCGTTACAAGCGACTGACCGAACTAGGCCTGACCGAGCAGCAGGTGATCGACAACCTGATGTTTACCGCCGAGAAAATCGGCGAGCCGATGCGCGTTGCGGCGCGTCCAGGCGAACAGAAACAATGGTTCGGCGTGGTCCCGCCCGATCTCTCTCTGGTCGCCCGCGCGCGCGCCTCGGCAGACGGTAGCGCCGCCGATTGGCTTTACACTTATATGCGCTCGTTCTATCGCGACGATCAGCGGCCGACCGGCTGGAACAACACTATTTTTCCGAACGTTGCGATGCCCAACGTGCTCTGGGACCTCCAGGGCCAGCAGGAGCTCAATTCCCAGACGCACCGGCTGGAACTTCCCGTTGCCGGCCAGCTTTCGCCGGCCGAGTTCAACAAGCAGATCGCCGATCTCGTCGGTTTCCTCGTCTGGGCGGCAGAGCCCGGCGCTG
This sequence comes from Burkholderiales bacterium, assembly GCA_038248575.1. Classification (GTDB taxonomy): domain Bacteria; phylum Pseudomonadota; class Gammaproteobacteria; order Burkholderiales; family Rhodocyclaceae; genus Propionivibrio. Next base: position 3,750 of record JBBRXI010000268.1, read on the forward strand.
GCTTTCGCAAACAGCTTGGTCTTGGCGTACTCGCCTTCCTCTTGGTCCTCTTGGGTGTGTCTTACGCGCTCAAGAAGGAATACTGGAAAGACGTACCGAAAAATTAACTAGGCAGCCAGAGGGCATCAACGCCGCGGTACCGGGATCGCGCCGCGCAAAGATGTCCGTTCTTTTTATGTGAGGTGTTGATCATGATGAATCTCTATTCGGGCACAACGTGTCCTTTCAGCCAACGCTGCCGTATCGTTCTCTACGAGAAGGGAATGGATTTTCAGGTCATCGACGTCGATCTCTTCGGGAAGCCCGAGGACATCGCCATGATCAATCCTTATGGCCGCGTGCCGGTCCTCGTCGAACGCGATCTGATTCTCTATGAGCCGAAC
>JBBRXI010000269.1:0-4103 GCA_038248575.1 Burkholderiales bacterium
CCGAATTGGCCGGCGCCGACCGCCCGTTCAGCGCGGGGCGTCGGGCGGCGCCGGCGACGTTGCGCTTGCGCTGCCCCGCTCGCTGTCGATATCGACGGCCGCGTTTCCGTCCTCCTGCAGCATCGCTTCCTCGGTGCGCTTGTTGAGAACGACGATATTGATCCGCCGGTTAGCCGAACTCAAAGGATCGTTTTTGTCGAACAGCACCGTCGAGGACAGGCCGACGACGCGCAGCACCTTGTTCTCGTCCATTCCGCCCAAAATCATTTCGCGACGGGAGGCGTTGGCGCGATTGGCGGAAAGCTCCCAGTTCGAGAAGCCTTTCTCGCCGCCGCCGAATTGTGCCGCGTCGGTGTGTCCCGAAAAACTCACCTTGTTCGGCACGGCGTTCAGCGCCCGGCCAATCTCGCGCAGAATGACTTTCGAATAAGGCTTGAGCTCGGCGCTACTGGTATCGAACATCGGCCTATTTTGTTCGTCGATGATCTGGATGCGCAAGCCCTCGGGCGTCACGTCGATCAGCAACTGATTCTTGAACTGCCTGAGCGTTGAATTGCTCTCGATCAGCTTTTCGATGTTCTTTTTGAGCTCACCAAGCGTCGCCTTTTCCTGCTGCTCAAACTCTTTACTCTGGACGCGCGCGTCCTTGGTATTCGCCGCCTTTTTTTGTGGCTCGAGCTCGCCCTTCTTGACCTGACCGCCGCGTTTCGTGAGGTCGTTACCACCGCCGCTGAGAATGCTATGCGCGTCACCGGCTCCGCTGCCACCACTCAAGCTGACCTTCATCGGATTCAGGAAGTAATCGGCGATGCCCTTGAGGTCGCCGTTCGCCGTCGAGCCGAGCAACCACATCAGCATGAAGAAAGCCATCATCGCCGTAACGAAATCGGCGTAGGCGAGCTTCCACGCCCCGCCGTGGTGTCCTCCGGCGGATTTTTTGATGCGTTTGATGACTATCGGGCGTACGTCTTCACTCATACCAATCCTGGGGCAACGAAAGGCTCATCGGGCTAGCGGCCCTTGCGCGCCTTGAGTTCGGCCTCGAGCTCGATGAAGCGCGGCCGGTCACCGGCAAACAGGACTTTGCGTCCGAATTCGACCGCCACTTGCGGTGCGTAACCAGACATCGATGCGAGCAGTACGACCTTGATCACCTGATAGATCTTCGAGCCGGCGTTCGCCTTCTGCTCGAGCTGAATGGCGATCGGCGTCACGAAGCCATACGAGATCAGGATACCGAGGAAGGTGCCGACCAGCGCGCCACCGATCATCTTGCCAAGGACCGCCGGCGGCTCGCCGACCGAGCCCATGACGTTCACCACGCCCATGACGGCGACGACGATACCGAAGGCCGGCAAGCCGTCGGCCATTTTCGCCATGGCGTGTGCAGGTACTTCGGCCTCGTGGTGATGGGTCTCGATTTCGATGTCCATCAGGTTCTCTATTTCGAGCGCATTGAGGTTACCGCCGACCATCATGCGCAGGTAGTCGGTAATGAACTCCATCACGTGATGGTCGCCGGCGAGTGTCGGGTACTTCCCGAAGATCGAGCTCTCGTGCGGATTCTCGACGTCGTTCTCGATCGACATCAGGCCCTCCTTGCGGATCTTGGCGAGCACCTCAAAAAGCATGGCGAGCAGATCAACGTAGAGTGCCTTGGTGTACTTCGAACCCTTGAACAGACTCGGTAGTGAGGCGATCGTCGCCTTGATGACCTTGATGTCGTTGCTGCCGAGGAAGCTGCCGAGGGCCAGGCCTATGATCGCCACATACTCCAACGGCATCCAGAGGGCAGCGAGACTGCCATGCACGGCGTAGGTCCCGACTGCCGAAGCCAGGATGATGACGTACCCGACGATAAGAAACATTGAACTCCCCCGTCAGGCGATGCTGGGCACACGTCTGACCGAATTTGACTTATGGGCCTATTGTAACGGGGATGGCGCGATGGACGAAACAAAAACAAGGTGGCCGCAGCCGGAACGACCACCCCGTGCCGGCGCGTCGCAGCGCCGTATCGTATAGAATCGTAATGATCAAAAAGGGGTCAGCGAGATGAAGTTTTGTAACCAGTGCGGAGCCAGTGTTGAACTGCGCATCCCACCCGGCGACTCGCTTGAGCGCCATGTGTGCCGGGCGTGCGGGACGATCCATTACATCAATCCCAAGCTCGTGATCGGCTGCGTCGTCGAATGGGAAGGCGATATCTTGCTCTGCCGCCGCGCCATCGAACCATGCTCCGGACTGTGGACGCTACCCGCCGGATTCATGGAGGTCGGCGAGTCGACGCGTCAGGCCGCCCGGCGCGAAACGCTGGAGGAAGCCTGTGCGCGAATTACTATCGATGATTTATTCGCACTGATCAATATTCCGCACATCGACCAGGTGCACATCTTCTACCGCGGACGTCTGCTTGAGGCGGAATTTGCCGCCGGGGCCGAGAGCCTCGAGACGGCGCTTTTCGGCGAAGCCGATATTCCGTGGCAGGCGCTCGCGTTCCGCAGCGTCGCGCTGTGTCTTACGAGCTACTTCGCCGACCGCCGCCGCGGGCACTTCACGGTTCACGAAGAAGACATGCTGCCGCCGGCTAGCGATCACCCTCGAGGCTGAATTCGACCACTTTCAGCAAGCGGAAACTGCGGCCGCGCAAACCTTCCGGCAAGCTCGCAGAGCGCGTCGCCTGGGTCATCATGTCGACTGCCTGCTCGTCGAGAACGGCTCGCCCGCTCGAGCGCGCAAGCGAAACCTGGGGTCGCGACAACAGCGCGTCGAAAACCAGTTCGATTTCGGCGCGTCCCTCCCATCCGCGTTCCCTGGCGAGCGCCGGATAGCGTTTGAAGCGCCTTGCCGCCAAGCCGAGCGCCACGCTGTACTGGCGAAGGTCGTCGGCGTTGAGCGCTTCGCCAAGCACCGGTTTGGCCGGTGCAGAGGCGCTCGCGGCGGTCGCCGGCGCGCCTGCTGCCGGCAGCGCTGACGAGACCGGCGCCCCGCCATCGCGCGCCGCCGCAGCGGCCGGCGGCGCAGGAGGCGCGGGAGGCGATGGAGCAGACGCCTGCTCAACGGCGATCGTCGGCGCGCCGGCGCGCGCCTGGCGCGGCAGGGCCGCCGACGCGCTTGGCGGCGCCGGCGGTGCGGCCGGCGGGCGAATTTTCGCGGGCGCAGGCGGCAACGGGGGCGCCTCGTCACGCTGCTCGCGGGTGAGCAGCGCATTGACTGTCACGGCCGGCATGCGGGGCTTTACGGCAAACGGAGTTACCGTACTCAACAAGAGCGCGCCGTGCAGCAGCAATGAGATAGTGAGGGCCGCAAGCAGTGTGCGGCGCGATGATGAATGCATGGACGCCAGGACGGGTGAGAGGTTCCGGTAAAAAAAGTCATCGTGCGACGGGGGTGTTAGTGGGGCGGGCAGCGGCTCGCCCGAGCAGCCAGTCGGATACAAGCGAGTCGGCTGCAAAAAACGGGGCGGCGGCTTATCTTCACCCGTATTCCTGCGCGAATTGAATAACTATTCGCGTGCAATCCGTGCAAAGCTGCGCTCGCCTCCCACCTTTTTAGTTCCGGTATAACCCGAAGCCAAGCCTTCACTAACACTTCATTTTCGCTTCGACCCATCAAACCGCCAGGATGCCACGCCAAGTTTACCATTTTCGCCCGCTCGAGCAGCGCCGACTTGCCAAGCTTGCCCGAGCGGCCGTCCTGCCTCGGCCGGGCGGATTGCCCAAGCCCATTGCCCCCTTGGACAAAGCGCGGCGAACGGTCAGAATAGAAGCGCTATGAAATACTGAATCACTGCGATGGACCATCTGATCAAAGACACCGCGACGCTCGAGCTCTATGCCTGGCTCGCCCCGGACGCCGAATTGCCGGGTTGGGACATCCTGACCGGCAACCCCTTTGGTACAGCGCTGCCCGAAGATCACTTCACGACCGTCCAGAACTACTTTGCCGAATACCACCTCGAGTATTACCGGCAACGGCTCTACAGCAGCTTTCCCAGCCGCCTGCACGCGCTGCTGCTTTTTGCGACGCGCATTGACGCTGAAAATTTTCGCGCCAAGCACCCGGGCCGCGTGTTCGGAAAAACGCTGAGCCGCGCACACAGC
>JBBRXI010000270.1:0-4085 GCA_038248575.1 Burkholderiales bacterium
GCTTGCCGCCGATCTTGCCCGAGAGCTTACCGAAGGCGATCACCGAACCCGACAACGTCACGGCGCCGATCAGCACGCCGAGGTAGATCTCGACTTCGTGAATCACCTTCTCGGCGTGCGTGAGATGGCTGCTGGCGGCCGGGTCGATGTAATTGGCGAAGTCGACAAGCATGGCAGCGAGGCCGACCAGGCTGTGCATGAAGGCGACGAGTTCGGGCATCTGCGTCATTTGCACGGCGCGTGCGAGATAGACACCGATGCCGCCACCGACGACCATCGCGCCGATAATCCACGGCAGGCCGGCCGCCGTCACCTGCGGGCCGAAGACGGTTGCCAGGACGGCGATCGTCATGCCGATCATGCCGTAGAGGTTGCCGCGGCGTGCGGTCTCCTGATTGGAGAGCCCCCCGAGACACAGGATAAAGAGAATCGTTGCTCCGATATAGGAAACAGTTGCCAGACTTCCAGACATGTTCATCCTTCCTTTACTTGCGGAACATAGCCAGCATGCGCTGGGTGACGGCGAAACCGCCGAACATATTGATCGTCGCGAGAACGATGCCGCCGAAAGCCAGCCAGCGGATCCACTCTTCCGGGCGCGGCACGTTGCCGACGAGCGGCGGCGCGATCTGCACGAGGGCGCCGATGGCGATGATGCTGCTGATCGCGTTGGTAACGCTCATGAGCGGCGTATGCAGCGCAGGTTTGACGTTCCAGACGACCGTATAGCCGACAAAGCAGGCGAGGATGAAGACCGTGAAATGGCCGAGGAAGGCGGTGGGGGCGTAGGCACCGATGAGCCAGAAAAGAGCTGCGGCGACGCCGAAAACGACCGCCAGCTTGTTGCCCGGCATCGGCTCGCTGCTGGCGCCGTGGCCGTGCCCCTTCCTGGCGGCCGGAACAACTGCGGCGGCTGGTTTGGCGGCCGCTGCGGCGACCTTGATCGGCGGTGCCGGCCAGGTGACGTTGCCTTCCTTGATTACGGTCAGGCCGCGAATCGCATCGTCGTCCATATTCATATCGATGACGCCGGCGTCGGTCACGCTCTTCGTCTTGACGATCTCTTCGGTCAGACGGAAGAGGTTTGAGGCGTACAGCGTCGAGGACTGCTTGGCGAGGCGGCTGACGAGATCGGTGTAACCGATGATCGTCACGCCGTGCTTGACGACGGCCTGGCCGGGTTCGGTCAGTTCGCAATTGCCGCCCTGTTCGCCGGCCATATCGACGATGACGCTACCCGGCTTCATGCTCTTGACCATTTCGGCGGTGATGAGCTTGGGCGCCGGTTTGCCGGGGATCAGCGCGGTGGTAATGATGATGTCGGCGTCTTTGGCCTGCTGGGCGTACATTTCGCGCTGCGCCTGCTGGAAGCCCTCGCTCATGACCTTGGCGTAACCGCCGCCGCCCGATCCTTCTTCCTCGTATTCGACCTTGACGAACTCGCCGCCGAGCGATTTCACCTGATCGGCGACTTCGGCACGGGTGTCGTTGGCGCGCACGATCGCGCCGAGGTTGGCGGCGGTACCGATCGCCGCCAGGCCGGCGACGCCGGCGCCGGCAATGAAAACCTTGGCCGGCGGGACCTTGCCGGCGGCGGTGATCTGACCGTTAAAGAAGCGGCCGAAGGCGTTCGCCGCTTCGATGACGGCACGGTAACCGCTGATGCCGGCCATCGACGTCAGCGCGTCCATTTTCTGCGCGCGGGAGAGCTGGCGCGGCAAGGCATCGATGGCGAGGACGGTCGCTTTCCTGGCGGCCAACTGCTGCAGCAACTCGGGGTTCTGCGCCGGCCAGATGAAGGAGATCAGCGTGCCACCCTGGCGCAGGAGCCCGACTTCTTCGCTCGTCGGTCCACGCACCTTGAAAACGATATCGGCAGCCGCCCAGAGCTGTGCCGCACCTTCGATCACTTCGGCGCCAGCGGCACGGTAAGTATCGTCGCTGAAATTCGCCAATTCGCCAGCGCCCGCTTCAACGGCGACCTTGAATCCGAGCTTGATCAACTTTTCGACGACATCGGGAACGGTTGCGACACGCTTCTCGCCCGCAAAGACCTCCCGTGGAACTCCGATAGTCAGTGGCATTCAGTTCTCCATCACTTCGTAAGTGTTAAAAATGCGCCGCCATGGCCGCGTCGGCGCAGTCGCTATCGGCCGTCACCGCGGTAGGCACGAACCGGCGGCAAACGCCGAAGCCGGACAGAGGCCGCTTTTTTCCGTACCAGCACGGAACTTTTCTTGGCGAAGGGCGTCCGTTGAGCCGGCGGATTTTATCATGGACGGTGCGTCCGAACGAAGCGTTTGCGGCGCCGGGGAGTCACCGTGTTGGTGCGCTCAACGCCCTTTTTTGGTGCGGTTTTTAGGCTTGAACGGCTTATATGTCCCTGTATAATCATGGGTCGCCCGTTAAACTCATAAGCTGGCTCCGGCCGGCTTTTTTGACGTTTAGTGTCTCGATAATGGACGTAAAGTCATCGCTTTTGTGAGGTTCCCGCGTGATCGATTCGGCTGTACCTGAGCGCCAAGGGTTGTACGACCCGGCCAACGAGCACGACGCCTGCGGCGTCGGTTTTGTCGCACACATCAAAGGCCAGAAAAGCCATTCGATTGTCCAGCAGGGTCTGCAGATTCTGAAAAACCTGGACCATCGCGGCGCAGTCGGTGCCGACCCCCTGATGGGTGATGGCGCCGGCATTCTGATCCAGATTCCCGACACTTATCTGCGCGAAACGATGGCCCTGCACGGCGTTACGCTGCCGCGCGCCGGCGACTATGGCGTCGGCATGGTGTTCCTGCCCAAGGAATCGGCCTCGCGCCTCGCCTGCCAGGAAGAAATCGAGCGCGCCGTGCGCGCCGAGGGTCAGGTCGTTCTCGGCTGGCGCGATGTTCCTGTTGACAAAACGATGCCGATGTCGCCGGTGGTGCGCGCGCGCGAGCCGATCATCCGCCAGGTCTTCATCGGCCGTGGTGCCGACGTCATGGTCACCGACGCGCTCGAGCGCAAGCTTTACGTTATCCGCCGCCGGGCGGCAAACGCCATCCGCGCGCTCGGCCTGCAGCACAGCAAGGAGTTCTATCAGCCGTCGATGTCGGCACGCACGATCGTCTACAAGGGCCTGCTGCTGGCAGACCAGGTCGGCGAGTATTACACCGACCTCAAGGACGCGCGCTGCATCTCGGCGCTGGCGCTCGTACACCAGCGCTTTTCGACCAACACCTTCCCGACCTGGCACCTTGCCCACCCGTTCCGAATGATCGCGCACAACGGCGAGATCAACACCTTGCGCGGCAACTACAACTGGATGCGCGCGCGCGAAAAAGGCACCTCGTCGCCGCTGCTCGGTGCCGACCTCGACAAGATCTGGCCGCTGATTTACGCCAACCAGTCTGACTCGGCGTCTTTTGACAACGCGCTTGAACTGCTCGTCATGGGCGGCTATACGCTGGCGCACGCGATGATGATGCTGATCCCCGAGGCTTGGGAATCGCACACGCTGATGGACGAGAAACGCCGCGCCTTCTACGAATACCACGCGGCGATGATGGAGCCGTGGGACGGCCCGGCAGCGGTCGCCTTCACCGACGGGCGCCAGATTGGCGCCACGCTCGACCGTAACGGCCTGCGCCCGGCGCGTTACCTCGTCACCAGCGATGACCTTGTGGTCATGTCGTCCGAATCGGGCGTGCTGCCGATTCCTGACGAAAAGATTACGAGAAAGTGGCGGCTGCAGCCCGGCAAGATGTTCCTCATCGACCTCGATCAAGGCCGCATCATCGACGACCTCGAACTCAAGGAAACGCTTTCGCGGCAAAAGCCCTACCAGGACTGGGTGGCGCGCATCAACATCAAGCTCGACAATCTGCCAGTCCCGGCCGACGCTGCCCCGCAGCAGAGCACCGCGTCGCTGCTCGATCGCCAGCAGGCGTTCGGTTACAGCCAGGAAGACATCAAGTTCATCCTCGAGCCGATGGCAAGGACCGGCGAAGAAGCGACTGGTTCGATGGGCAACGACTCACCGCTCGCTGTTCTGTCGAACCGGAACAAGCCGCTCTTCAACTATTTCCGGCAACTGTTCGCGCAGGTCA
>JBBRXI010000271.1:0-4080 GCA_038248575.1 Burkholderiales bacterium
GCGTTCAACGTGATTTCAGGAACGCTGGCCAATGCTTTCGATAACGGACAATCGCGTTTCGCCATAGCGGCAATGTCCTGGAACTTGGCATTGTCGATTCCGGGAACGGCGGCGCGCATGGTTAGCGCAATGCGATCAATGACAAAGCCGTCTCCCTGCTTGGACAAACGAACGCTGGCTTGGGTATCGACGTGCGCGGTCACCACTCCGGCCTTGTCGCAGGCGAAAGAGAACGCCATAGTGAAACACGCGGCGTGAGCCGCACCGAGAATTTCCTCGGGATTGGTGCCGCGCCGATCGTCCTCGAAGCGGCTGGCGAAGCCGTAGGGGTATTGCTTCAGCGCTCCGCTCTCGGTGCTGATGTGGCCTTGACCGCTGCGTCCGGCACCTTCCCAAACGACCGCCGCTGTTTTCTCGTTCATGCTCATCTCCTGTGTCGTATCAATGGTCAAAAATGCACGCGATGGCCCACCGCGCGCGCATGATGGAGTATTAATTTAGGACAAAAATATTAGTCGTTATGTGCGATGGCACACAACTTCGCCACGACCTAATTGGCGCGTTTTTGCCGCGGATAGACGCCAGGCAGCCAGTTCGCAGCGGCTTGAGCGCAGAAAGCGGCGAGTTGCTCGAGTACCGCGTGCGCCGCCTCGTTGGCCGCGACGACGGCACCGTAGGGACTATTGCTCTTCGTCGCGACGCTCGCGTCGAACTCTTGCCAGGCGATAACGTCGCGCGTCGTGGTGTCGGCGATGTAGGCGCGCAAGGTAAAATGCACGCGCGACGGCTGGCTCGTCAGTTCATGTTGCAGACGAACGATTTCGGTATCCAGCCTGACTTCTGCGGCTACCGCGCTCGGCGTCAGAACGACCGCACGAAACGCGCCGCTCTGTTCGACGGCGGCCACGATGAGTGGCGCTATCATGCGCGCCGGTGTGTCGACCCATTCGCTGTGTGCGTAATATTCAAGCTGGTGCGCCGCGCGCACGTAGATGATGCGCGAACTGTCAAAGCCGGGTGCGGAACGCGGCGGGTTGACGACCAGAATCGGCGCCGCCGTTGGCCCGCCGCGCCGCGTGGCGCGCTCGATGCGTGAATCGTTGCGGGCACCGTCGAGCGAATAAAAAGACGGATGCTCGCTGGCCTTTGGCGCCAATAGGCTGCAGCCGGAAAGCATCAGGAGCGCTGTTGTCGTGGCGAGCCACCGTTGCCGCGAGTGAGGTAACGTGTTCATTGTCGTCCTGTATCTGCGTCAATTCTGCGTTGTAAGGATCATCCGATTATTCGCCCGGGCCTTCCGGCACCGGCCGGCGGCCGAACAGCAGGCTGGCTGGATTGCGCTCGGTTTGTTCGGTAAGGCGTCGCAGCGAGGCCGAAAGTGCAGTCAATTCGCCGAGCAGACGTTCGAGTTCTGGAATCGTTTCGGCGGTAAAACGATTGACGTCGGCGCCGACCGCGTTCACCGTCTTTCCGGCGCTGGCGCTCAAGTGCGCCACCTCGTCACCCATCCGCTCGACGGCGGCGGCACTGCGGCTCATGCGCTCCAGTACGGGTCCGATCCCGGCCGAGGCCCGCGCGGTATTTTGCAACGTGCGCGCGGCATCGCTGATACCGGCGTCGAGGACTTCCCTGCGCGCCGCCAGCGTATGCGCGACGGCGGCGATGTCGGCCAGCGTCGTCTTCAACGCCGCTTGGTTTTCCGGGCTGAACAGGGCGTTAATGTTGTTCGTCATGCTGTCAAGTTTGGTCAGGGCGTTAGTCAGTACATTTTCGACGCGCGCGCTGAGCGAGGGCTTGGTGCGGATTTCCGCATACTCGCTGCCTGGGCGCGGGCGTAGCGGGGGAGAATCGCGAGCGCCGCCATCGAGTTCAACGTAGGCGATGCCGGTCAGTCCCTGCGTTTTCAGGACGGCAACGGTGTCTTCCTTGATTGGCGTTCCGCGTTCGATGGCAAAGATCAATTCGACGCGTTCGGGATTATCCCGGTTAAGGCGTATCTCGCGCACCTTGCCGACGTCTACGCCCTTGAACTTGACCGGTGCATTGACATTGAGGCCGGCGACCGACTCATCGACGGCCGCCAGGTAGAGATCGTAATTCTTCTGCCAGCCGCCACCCGCCGCCAGCCACAGAATCGCCGCCACGAGCGCGGCGCCGAGCACGATGACGAACAGGCCGACAAGGGCATAATTAACCTTGGTTTCGATGATCGGCTCCCGCGCTGTGCTGGTCGTGCGCTTCGCTTGGCGCGGGCGCGTTGTCCTGCTGCTGGACGCGCGCCGCGCGCCCACGCGGGCCAGTAAAGAATGCCCGTGTGGCCGGCCGGTCGTCGCCTGACAATTCGTCCATCGAGCCGACAGTGAGTACCTTGCCGTCGGCGAGCACGGCAACGCGGTCGGCAAGCTGCCACAAGAGATCGAGATCGTGGGTGATCATCACGATGGTCAGGCCAAACAGGTCGCGCAGTCGGCGCACCAGCCGGTCGACTTCACCGGCGCTCTCGGGGTCAAGACCGGCGGTCGGCTCGTCGAGAAAGAGCAGTTCCGGATCGAGGGCAAGAGCGCGGGCCAGCGAAGCGCGCTTCATCATGCCGCCGCTCAGCTCCGAGGGGTATTGAGCGCCGACTTGGGGCTGCAGTCCGGTCATCGCCAGCTTCCATTCGGCAATCTCGTCGATTAGCCCATCATCGAGACCGGTGTGCTCGCGCAGTGGCAGGCCGACGTTTTCCTTGACGGTGAGTGAGCCGAACAAACCGCCATGCTGGAACATCACCCCCCAGCGCTGGCGCAGGGTGAGCGCCTCAGCTGCTGAAAGCCCCTGCAAATCCTTGCCGAGCACGCGAATCGAACCGGAATCGGGGCGGTGCAGGAGAATCATTTCGCGCAATAGCGTCGATTTGCCCGAGCCGCTGCCGCCGACCAGCGCGAAAACCTCGCCACGGTTAATCGAGAGGTCAAGTTCGTCATGGACGACACGTTCGCCAAAACGTGTCGTCACCTTGTTCATCGCGATGATCGCCGACTCGGCGGCCGGCGCGCCAGGCGACGGTCGGCGTCCGGCGGCGGTGCCGGCCGGCAGGATCGAACCGCTATCCACGGCGGGAGACTGGAACACGGCCTGGTCCATGGCTAGAGGTCCAGCACACTGAAGGCGATGGAGAAAAGCGCGTCGGCGACGATCACCAGGAAGGTTGACTGAACGACGGCGCGCGTGGTCTGCCGGCCGACGCTGTCGGCGCCGCCGTGCGTGCGAAAACCCTGGAAACAACCGACAACAACGATAATTGCCGCGAATACCGGCGCCTTGGCTATGCCGATCAGAAAGTCGCTGATGCTTACCGCCTTAACCAGACGATCGAGGAATTCGTCAAACCCGACGTCAAGGCGCATCTGTGCCATCGTCATTCCGCCAAAGACGCCGAGGACGTCGGCGAAAACGGTGAGCAAGGGCAGGGCAATCAGCAGCGCGAGCATTTTGGGCAGCACGAGCACCTCGAGCGGCACCATGCCGAGTGTACGCATGGCGTCGATCTCTTCGGTCACCGACATCGTCCCGATTTGCGCGGCGTAGGCGGACCCGGAGCGACCGGCGACGATGACGGCGGTGATCATCGGCGCGAACTCACGCAGCATCGAGAGCCCGACGAGGTCAGCGACAAAGATGTTGGCACCGTATTGCCGCAGCTGTTCGGCGCCCTGGTAGGCGACGACGATGCCGAGCAGGAAGGAGAGCAGGCCGACAATCGGCAGCGCGTCGAAGCCCGCCGTCCGGATATTGAAGAGTACCGGGCGCCAGCGCAAACGGCTCGGCTGCGCGAGGCATCGGGCGAGGGCAACGGCGCTCTCGCCGACGAAGGCAAGCAAGGCCACGACTTGCGTGCCGGCGGCGGCGGTTCGCCGGCCCAGCGCCGCGAGCGGCGAAGGTGCGGCGCTGTCGGTCGGATCCGGCCGGTCTTCCGCCGCGCCCGCATGCTCCGCAACGACGGCAAGCAGGTCGGCGTGTTCAGGGCGCAGACCGTTTGCCGCCCGAGGGCTGCCCGCCGATGAGCGGTGCAGCAGCTTCTGCAAGAGCCAGGCCCCA
>JBBRXI010000272.1:0-4080 GCA_038248575.1 Burkholderiales bacterium
GATCCGTTTTCTGGTCGGATTATCGCCGGCTATGCTGCAACGTGGCTATGTGGCCGATTTGTCGCGAATTAATCTATCCGATCGGCGAGGTCCTTCGAGCGGTGCCGCATGCCAGCTTTGCGCCGGCGTTGCCGCCGTCGATGCGCTTAAACTGCTGCTTGGACGCGGCGGAGTGAGGATGGCGCCCTGGGGGTGTCAATTCGACGCTTATCGGCTGCGCTACTCGCGCACCTGGCGCCCCGGCGGCTATCGCAATCCCTTGCAGGCGCTGATGCGGTTCCTGGTGCGCCGACAACTCGGCTGATAGCGGGCTCGCTCCTTCGGCGCGCGAACGCACGCGGACCGGCTTTCAGCCCGCGATATAGCGCTCCATCTGGCTGATGATGATCTTTTGCTGGCTAATTGTTTCCTTGACGACGTCGCCGATTGAAACGATGCCGATGACTTCCTGCTGCGCGTCGAGCACCGGCAGGTGGCGTACGTGCTTTTCGGTCATGATCGCCATACATTCCTCGATCGTGCTGCTCTGCGTGACGTAGAAGACCTTGTCGGTCATCACTTCGCTGACCTTGGTATGGGGCGAGGACTTGCCCTGCAAGATCATCTTGCGCGCGTAATCGCGTTCGGAGAAGACGCCCGCCAGATGCTTGCCGTCGAGGACCAGCAGCGCACCGACGTCGTTTTCCGCCATGAGTTCGAGGGCGCGCAGCACGCTCTGGTCGGGCAGGATAGTAGCCAGCTTCTTGTTTTTGCCATCGAGGAGCTGTTTTAGTGTTTTCATGATGCGTCCTTGTGGTCGGGCGGGTCAGGCGATGGGACCGTTGCCCAGTCGATCAGCGCAGGCCGGCGATATAGTCGGCGACGGCCTTGATTTGCTTGTCCGAAAACTTGTCGGCGATGGTGCGCATCATTTTCTCCGGGTCGTTGGAGCGCACCTCGCTGCGGAAGTTCTTCATCTGCGCGTCGGTGTATTCGGCGTGCTGACCGGCAAGGCGCGGGTAGAGCGCTGGAACCCCTGCGCCGGCGGCGCCGTGGCAGCCGGCGCAAGCCGGAATACCTTTTTCGAAGTCACCCTTGCGCCAGACAAGCCGACCCGCGGCGACGAGTTGCTCGTCGCTGGCGATAGCGGGCTTGCGTTTTTGTTGCGAGAAGTAAGCCGCCAGACTATTCATGTCATCAACCGACAGCGGCGCGACCATGCCGTTCATCACCGGACTGACGCGGGCAGCCGGTTTGCCTTCGCTGGCCTTGAAATCGATGAGTTGCTTGAGGAGATAAGCCGATCCTTGCCCGGCGATGATCGGGTTGGCTGGCAGTACGCTGTTGCCATCGGCGCCGTGGCAGGCGACGCAGAGCGTCTCGGAAATTGTTTTCGCCTTGGCGAAATCCGGCTTCAGCTTCGCTTCTTCGGCTGCAAGCAGCGGCAAGCAGGCAGCCATTAGAACGGCGAGGGCTGTAATGCGGATCATGGTCAAACTCCTGTCGCGACCGAGTTCAGGGGAGCGCTGACAAGCGCAGCAAGCCGCGCAGTTTGCGGACTTGCAAACCTGATATTCTATAGCACTTTGGCGTAGTGTCGCTGGCCACCCCGGCCCTCAACTTTTTCGGTTTACCAATGCCTCTTTTTCAGAAGGCGGTCTTTCATACGACCGTCGCCAGTTTGCGCGATCTTCCGCCCGATTCCCAACGCGAAATCGCTTTTGCCGGGCGCTCGAACGCCGGCAAATCGTCGGCGATCAATACGCTCGCCAATCACACCCGGCTGGCCTTCGTTTCGAAAACGCCGGGACGAACCCAGCACCTTAATTACTTCACGCTCGAAGAAGGTAAGTACCTCGTCGATTTGCCGGGTTACGGCTTTGCCAAAGCGCCAGAGGAAATCCGTTCGCAATGGGAAGGCTTGCTGGCGCCCTATCTGCGCTATCGCGTGCCACTCGCCGGTCTGGTGCTGATCATGGACAGTCGCCATCCGCTGACCGAGCTTGACCGGCAAATGCTCGACTGGTTCGCGATGACCGACAAACCGATTCATGTCCTGTTGTCGAAGGCCGACAAATTGACGCGCCAGGAGCAGGTACTGGTTCTCGGGGACGTGCGGGCGGCGCTGCTCAAAATCAGCGATAAGTGCTCGGTGCAGCTCTTTTCGAGCCTCAAGAAAACTGGCGTCGCCGACGCCGAGGCGGTTCTTGGCGGCTGGCTCGGCATGGCCGCCGTCGACGAGACGCCGCCGCCGGTCGGCTTGCGCACCGAGAAGACTGCGCGCCCCAAAAAACGCGGCGCGATCGGCTGGAGCGCGCGCACGGCCAGCGGCCGGAGTGGCGGCAAGGCGGGAGAAAATAAAAAGCCCCCGACCAAAGGATAGTCGGGGGCAAAATGCCTTAGCTAGATGTAAGGCGCCCGCTCAGGGAGATGAAGCGGGAGACGGCGTGAACCATCTGCGTATTGAGAGTGAAGTCAATTGCCGTTAGTTCCCCGGTGCAGTTCTTTTTGCTTAGCCGCTGACGAGAGATTTATGGACCACACAGCAAGCTTCCCCTCGAGCCGAATGCGGCGCATGCGCGGTGACGATTTCTCGCGTCGCCTGATGCGCGAATCGCTGTTTACCGTCGATGATCTCATCTATCCGGTGTTCATCGTCGAAGGCCGCGCACGAAGCGAGCCGGTCGCGTCGATGCCGGGCGTCGCGCGGCAGAGCATCGATCACCTGCTGAAGACCGCCGAGCGCGCGCTGACTCTCGGCATTCCCGCGCTCGCGCTGTTTCCGGCGATCGACGCGCAGTTGAAAAGCCCGGGCGCCGAGGAAGCGTGGAACCCGCAAGGGCTGGTGCCGCGCGCCGTCGCGGCGCTGAAGAAGGAATTCCCCACCTTGGGCATCATCACCGACGTGGCGCTCGATCCCTATACCAGCCACGGTCAGGACGGTCTGATCGCCGGCGACGATCCACGCGCTTACGTGCTCAACGACCAGACGCTGGACGCGCTCGCGCGGCAGGCGCTAACTCACGCGCAGGCCGGCGCCGATATTGTCGCTCCGTCGGACATGATGGACGGCCGCGTGGCGCGCATCCGGCGCGAACTCGACGCGGCAGAGTTTATCCACACGCGCATTCTTGCCTACTCGGCGAAGTATGCGTCGAGCTTTTACGGTCCGTTCCGCGACGCCGTCGGTTCGGCCGGAAACCTCGGCAAGGGGGACAAGAAAACCTACCAGATGGATCCGGCAAACAGCGATGAAGCGTTGCGCGAAGTGGCGCTCGATATCGGCGAAGGCGCCGACATGGTGATGATCAAGTCGGGAATGCCCTACCTCGATATCGTTCGCCGCGTTAAAGATACGTTCAAGGTGCCGACCTACGTCTATCAGGTGAGCGGCGAATACGCGATGCTCAAGGCCGCTGCGCAGAACGGCTGGCTCGATGAGAAGGCGTGCATGCTCGAAAGCTTACTGGCGTTCAAGCGTGCCGGGGCAGATGGAATCCTGAGCTACTTTGCGCTCGACGCGGCGGCCTCGCTCAAGGGCTGACGAGGCGCCTTACGGCTTGCCGCCGGCCGCCAGCCAGCGCTCGCGTAAGTGCGTCAGCGCGGCCCTCGTCGACGCCAGCCAGCCACCGGCGTGGCTTTCGACATAGCGATAGAACAAGGCGCCCACGGCCGTACTGGCGCCCCAGGCGAGGACAATGCCCAGCGCGTTGGCGGCCGGGTTGTCGGCAGCAATGCGCGAGAAAACGGCGTTGACGAGCAAGATCACCGAAAAGTGCACGAGAAAGACCGAATACGAAATCTTGCCGAGGTAGGCGAGAAGTGCGCTGCGTGGGCGGCTTTCGATGACGTGCCAGCGCTGAGCGGCGCCGAGCGCCAGCGCGGTGAGCAGAGCGACGGCGATGCGCGAGCGAAAGTCGACGATTAGCGCAACACCGACCACGCCGGCCATGACCAGCAGCCAGTCGGTTTTTTCTTCGCTCCGCGTTGCCCAGTAAGCAATCACGCCGAGCGCGTAGGCGGCAAAGAAATAGAGCGCCCAGTTGTCCCAGTCGGCGTCGCGGTTGAAGGCAAACAGCGAGGCCAGAGCCAGTGCTATTA
>JBBRXI010000273.1:0-4066 GCA_038248575.1 Burkholderiales bacterium
CAGAGTGTTAGCCCCACGCAAGAGACAACGGGCGGGAGGAGACCCACTTGAGGATAGCAAATTACGCCGACCTGCGCGCCAACTCGTGCGCTCTGCGCCGGCTCGCCGGGCGCCGGTTTTTCGCGCTGCTTTCCGGTCTGGTCGTGACTCTCGCTCCGGCGCTCGCCCGTGCGGAATACAGGATGACTCTCGCGGCGCCGGCGACGGGCCTGGCGAAAGAAGTCTATGACCTGCACAATCTGATCGTCTGGATCTGCTTTGCCATTTTCGTCGTCGTCTTCGTGCCGATGGTCGTCGCGCTCGTATATCACCGCAAGTCGACCGGCCATCAGCCCTCGGCGTTCCGCGACAATCACAAAGTCGAAATCATCTGGACGGTGATCCCGGCGCTGATCCTGGTCGGCATGGCCTGGCCGGCGACCCGCCTGGTTATCGCCATGAAGGACACCAGCAAGGAGGAACTGACGGTCAAGGTCACCGGCCTGCAGTGGAAATGGGAATACGAGTATCTGGGTGACGACATCCGCTTCATGAGCAATATGTCGACGCCGCAGGAGCAGATCGCCGGGACGCAGACCAAGGGCGAACACTATCTGCTCGAAGTCGATAGGCCGCTGGTCGTGCCGACCGGCAGGAAGATCCGCCTCGTGCTGACCGCCAGCGACGTCATCCACTCGTGGTGGGTTCCGGCCCTCGGCGTCAAACAGGACGCCATACCGGGCTTCATCCGCGACACCTGGTTTACCGTCGACAAGCCGGGCACCTATCGCGGCCAGTGTGCCGAGCTCTGCGGCATCGGCCACGGCTTCATGCCGACCGTCGTCAAGGCGCTGGCGCCCGACGAGTTCGCCGCCTGGCGCGCCGAACAGAAAGTGGCCATGGCAGCGGCCGTGGCGGTCCCCGGCAAGATCTACAATATGGCCGAACTCAAGACCATCGGCGAGAAGGTCTATACCACCAACTGCCTCGCCTGCCACCAGGCTAGCGGCGCCGGAATGCCGCCGGCATTCCCCCCGCTGCTCGGCTCGAAGATCATCAAGGGCGACAAGGCGGGGCATATCGACATGGTCGTCCACGGCAAGCCGGGGACGGCGATGGCCGCCTTTGGCAAGCAACTCTCCGATCTCGACATCGCCGCCGTCGTCACCTACGAGCGTAACCACTGGACCAACGCCATCGGCGACGTGGTCCAACCCGACGAAGTCGCGACGCGACGCAAGTAAGGAGCAGCCTGCCCATGTACACCGCCACCGCCCCCGACGCCGTTGCCGGCGACGCGCACGCACACGAGCACGCGCCGGCGGGCGTGATGCGCTGGCTGACGAGCACCAACCACAAGGACATCGGTACGCTCTACCTGTGGTTTTCGCTGTTCATGTTCTTTTTTGCCGGCGGGCTGGCGATGCTCATTCGCGCCGAATTGTTCCAGCCCGGCCTGCAGCTTTTCCAGCCGAACGTCTTCAACCAGCTGACGACGATGCACGGGCTGATCATGATTTTCGGCGCCATCATGCCGGCGCTCGTCGGCTTCGCCAACTGGCAGATTCCGCTCATGATCGGCGCCTCCGACATGGCCTTTCCGCGCCTCAACAACTGGAGCTTCTGGCTGCTGCCGGCGGCCGGCATTCTGCTCATCAGCACGTTTTTCGTTCCTGGCGGGGCGATCGCCGGCGGCTGGACGATGTACCCGCCGCTCTACATCCAGGGCGGCATCGCCTACGACATCACGATTCTTGCAATACACATCCTTGGCATCTCGTCGATCATGGGCGCGATCAACATCATCACGACAGTGCTCAACATGCGCGCCCCGGGCATGACGCCGATGAAAATGCCGCTCTTCGTGTGGACCTGGCTGATCACCGCCTTCCTGCTCGTCGCCGTGATGCCGGTGCTGGCCAGCGCGATCACCATGCTGCTCACCGACCGGCATTTCGGGACGCACTTCTTCGACGCCGCCGGCGGCGGCGATGCGGTGATGTTCCAGCACCTGTTCTGGTTCTTCGGCCACCCCGAGGTGTACATCATGATCCTGCCGGCCTTCGGCATCGTGTCGACGATCATCCCGACCTTTGCCCGCAAGCCGCTCTTTGGTTACGCGTCGATGGTCTATGCCGTCGCCTCGATCGCCTTCCTCTCGTTTATCGTCTGGGCGCACCACATGTTCTCGACCGGGATGCCGGTTGGCGGCCAGCTCTTTTTCATGTACACGACGATGCTCATTGCCGTACCGACCGGCGTCAAAGTGTTTAACTGGGTGGCGACGCTGTGGCGCGGCTCGATCAGCTTCGAGACGCCGATGCTCTTTGCGCTGGCCTTCGTCATTCTCTTTGCCATCGGCGGCTTCAGCGGCGTCGTGCTGGCGCTCGTTCCGGTCGACATCCAGCTCCAGGACACCTATTACGTTGTCGCCCACTTTCACTACGTGCTGTTCTCGGGTTCGGCGATGGCGATCATGGGCGGCGTCTATTACTGGTTGCCGAAATGGACCGGGCACCTGTACGACGAAAAACTCGGCAAGCTGCATTTCTGGCTGACGTCGATCGCTTTCAACATTACCTTCTTCCCGATGCACTTCCTCGGTCTGGCCGGGATGCCGCGGCGTATCCCCGATTACGCGCTGCAGTTCGCCGACTTCAACATGATCGCCAGCGTCGGCGGCTTCCTGCTCGGCGCCGGCCAGCTGCTCTTCCTTTACATCGTCGTCAAATGCGTGCGCGGCGGCGCGCCGGCCGGTGACCGGCCGTGGGAAGGCGCCGACACGCTCGAATGGACCCAGACTTCGCCGCCGCCCTACCACTCCTTCGTCACCCCACCGCTGGTCAGGTAGCAAAGGACAGCGCCATGCACGAACACGCCACTCCGGAGGTCTATTACGTCCCGCCGCCGTCGATCTGGCCGCTCGTCGGCTCGGTGGCGCTGCTCACGCTGGCCGCGGGTTTCGTTCTCCTGCTCAACAAGGTCGCCGCCGGGCCGTGGGTCATGGCGCTCGGCGCCGGCATCTTCGGCGTCATGCTCTTCGGCTGGTTCGGCGCAGTGATCCGCGAGAGCCTGGCCGGTAAATATTCCGCTCAGGTCGACACCTCGTTTCGCTGGGGGATGGCCTGGTTCATCTTCTCCGAACTGGCTTTCTTCCTGGGCTTTTTCGGTGCGCTGTTTTACGCGCGCATCATCACCGTCCCGTCGCTCGCCGAAGCGCAGTTGCTCTGGCCCGGATTTGCCGCCGCCTGGCCGACCGCCGGACCGGGCCTGAAGACGGCGCTGACGCCGGTTTCCGCCTGGGGACTACCGGCGCTTAATACCTTGATCCTGCTCACCTCCGGGGCGACGGTGACCTGGGCGCACTGGGGCCTCCAGAAGGGCCGGCAAGCGCAGCTGAAGCTCGGTCTGGCGCTCACCGTCGTGCTCGGTGTGATCTTCGTGTCATTGCAGATTTACGAGTACGCCGAAGCGGAGTTTTCGATCCGTGACGGCATCTACGGCGCGACCTTTTACATGCTGACCGGATTTCACGGCTTTCACGTCATCCTCGGCACAGTCATGCTCGCCGTGATCTTCTTCCGCGCCTGGGCCGGACACTTCACCCCCGGACACCACTTCGCGTTTGAGGCCGTCGCCTGGTACTGGCACTTCGTTGACGTGATCTGGCTGTTGCTCTTTGTTTTAGTCTATTGGCTGTGAGGCACAAGACTTGCCAAATCACGTTTTTATTCGCACTGCTGTGAGGAGCCCCAGGTGACGCTGCATCACGCTTACATGACGGCAATGAGCATCCTTTTTGTCGCCGTCTACGTCGTCATCATCCACTCGCTGACAAGGCACCGGCAAAGGTCTGGCGCGGCGGCAGCGCAGCGCTTTGGCGGGCCGACCGGTAGCGGGCAATGGTTGTGGGCGTTGGTGCCGCTCTTGATTCTGGCCGGCGTCGATGTGGCGCTACTCGACGTGCCCGGGAAAAACGCGTCGCCCGCCGCGCAGCGCGATGAAGCGCCGCGCACAGCGGCGGCGCCCGGTACCAGTGAAGCGGTCAGACATGTCGCCCGCTAAGCCGCCGCTGCCGCGCAGCCAC
>JBBRXI010000274.1:0-4062 GCA_038248575.1 Burkholderiales bacterium
CTGGCTGGCCCGACCGGCGCGCCCGGGTACGCCAGTCGATACGGGCGGCGCGCACTGATCGCTGGCGATTCAAGCTTTGCCCAAAACGGTCGATAGAGGCTAACGCAACATGAGGAAAAGGTCATGAGAATCCCGGCCGAAGTATTGCCCCTCTACCGGCCCGAGCGTAACGCCGCGGCCCCGGGCCCGCGCGCCGCGCAGCCGGTCGGCGAATCGGCACGCCTCGCTTCGACCTTGGCCAAATCCGAGCCCAACCCGCTGCCGGCCCGGCGCGCCGACCTCGGCAAGGAGCGCCGTCGGCCAGACGGCGAAGACGAGGACGGCGAACGCAGCGAACGCGGTGATGGCGATCGTCAGGGCGACCGGCGCAAGGCCAGACAACAGGTGTTGATCGACACGCGCGCGGCGCGCGGCCGCCGCGACGCCGACTCAAGCACGGCGATCGACGTTATCGTCTGACATCGCGACTTGCGCAAAATCTCAAACGACGATCGTCTGCGCCTCGCCCGCGCCGCGCGCTTCGATACGGCCGATCTCGAGCGCCTTTTCGCCGGCCGCGTGCAAAAGATGCAGCGCCTGCTGAACGTGTTCGGCGGCGACGATGACGACCATGCCGATGCCGCAGTTGAAAACCCGGTGCATTTCGCTGTCGGCGACCTGGCCCTCGCGCTGCAGCCAGGCGAAGAGTTCGGGACGCTGCCAGCGCGACGTTTCGATCACCGCCTTGACGTTTTCCGGCAGGACACGCGGCACGTTTTCGGTGATGCCGCCGCCGGTGATGTGCGCAAGACCCTTGACGGGTAGCGCATTGATCAACGCGAGCATCGGTTTCACATAGATGCGCGTCGGCGCCATGATGGCGTCGGCGAGCGTGCGCGCGTGTCCGTCCTCGCCGTCAAAATGCGCATCGAGGTCGGGCTTGGCGCGCGCGATGATCTTGCGCACCAGCGAGTAGCCGTTCGAATGCGCACCCGAAGACGGCAGTCCGAGGACGACGACACCGGCGACAATCTGTGCGCCTGAAATAATCTGTGATTTTTCGACGACGCCGACGGCAAAACCGGCGAGGTCGTATTCGCCCGCCGGGTACATGCCCGGCATCTCGGCGGTTTCGCCGCCGATCAGCGCGCAACCGGCGTATTCGCAGCCCTGGGCGATGCCCTTGACGACGGTCGCCGCGATATCGACGTCAAGCTTGCCGCAGGCAAAATAGTCGAGAAAGAAGAGCGGCTCGGCGCCCTGAACGAGAACGTCGTTGACGCTCATGGCGACGAGGTCGATACCGACCGTATCGTGCCGGCCGAGCTCGAACGCCAGCTTGAGCTTGGTGCCGACACCATCGGTGCCGGAGACCAGAACCGGCTCACGGTAGCGCTTGGGCACTTCGAACAGCGCGCCGAAACCGCCGAGTCCGCTGAGCACCCCCTCGCGCAGCGTTTTCCTGACGAACGGCTTGATGCGCTCGACGAGTTCGTCGCCGGCGCTGATATCGACACCGGCGTCGCGATACGAGAGGGGTTGCGGCTCAGTCATCTTGTGGTCATCCAAACGAGGCTTGCGCAGGCCGCTGGTGGTAAAATCGGCGACCTTAGCGCAAAAGCCCGAATTTTATCCGAAATAGCCGTCACGCGTGCCGACGGCGGGGCTAGCGTGTGACCAATCGACCACAGAGACGCCGAGGTGCACAGATTACGCAGAGAGTACGCAGAGAGACTGCAAAAGCCGGGGTTTTTGCCAAACGCAATCAAATTTTCGGCTGCTTGTCGTGAATTCCCCGTCAATTGCGCTGCTTTCTTGCGCCTTCGCTCGAGGTGTGGCGGCTTGAATGCGATCGCCCTTGTGCCGCCCGCCGTGTGCCAATGCGCCAGTTGATCCTCGATGTCATGCCGGAATCGGCGCCCAGCCTCGACAATTTCGTCGTCGGCGGCAACGGCGAAGCGCTCACCGGGCTCGCCGCCTGGCTGTCTGCCGACAACCGCGAAAGCTCGCTGTTCTTCTGCGGCGATGTCGGCGTCGGCAAGACGCACCTTTTGCTGGCGTGCAGCGCGCGCTACTCCGACGGCGCAGCCGATCCCGACCTCGACGGCCTTGGCGCGGCGATTGAAACGCCGCTTGCCGAGGGGGTTTTCGCCGTCGATCACGTCGACGCGTTAAGCGCGCACGGGCAGATCGTCCTCTTTAACGCCTTCAACCGTTTGCGCGCGGCGGACGGCCGGCTGCTCACGGCGGCGAGCGCGCCGCCGCTGCAACTCACGCTGCGTGAGGACTTGCGCACGCGGCTCGGCTCCGGCCTCATCTACCGTCTGAACAGCCTCACCGACGACGAGAAAATGGACGCGCTGACCGGGCACGCGCGCGCGCGCGGTTTGCGCCTGCCGTCCGAGGTACTTGCTTACCTGCTCGCCCGGGCGCCACGCGACATGCGCAGCCTGACCGCCCTGCTCAGCGCGCTCGATCGCTACTCGCTCGAGCACAAACGACCGATCACCCTGCCGCTCCTGCGCGAAGTGCTGCACATCCCGCTGGGCGTCTGACCAAAGCGAAAGACGATTTATGCACCTGGCCTTATTCGATCTTGACAATACCCTGCTCGCCGGCGACAGCGACTACGAGTGGACGCTGCATCTGGTGAGCAAAGGCGTTCTTGACCGCGCCACCTTCGAAAAACGCAATAACGAGTTCTTCGCCCAATACAAGGTCGGCACGTTGGACATTAACGAGTTTCTCGATTTTCAGTTGCAATCGCTGGCCCGCAACACGCGTGCCGACCTCGAGGCCTGGCACGCCGAATTCATGGAACAGCGCGTGCGGCCGATGCTCACCGCCGCGGCGCGCGCGCTCGTCAAACGCCATCTGGACAACGGCGACCTCTGCGCGCTGGTCACCGCGACCAACAGCTTTGTCACCGGCCCGATCAGCCGCGAGCTCGGAATCCCGCACCTGGTCGCGACGATCGCGGCGCAGGAAAACGGCCGCTTCACCGGCAAACCGCGCGGCACGCCGTCGTTCCGCGAAGGCAAGGTGGTGCGCGTCGAGGCCTGGCTCGAAGCGATGGGAATGTGGTGGGGTTGTTTCGAGCGCAGCTGGTTCTACAGCGACTCGCTCAACGACCTGCCGCTGCTGGCGCGGGTCAGCGACCCGGTCGCCGTCGACCCCGATAACACCCTGCGCGCCCACGCCGAGCGCGCTGGCTGGCGCATTCTGGCCTTGCACGCGCCAGGCGCGCTGGCTTCCCAGCCTGCGTAAGCGGCTGATTTTGGGCGCCGATTGGGCTACCATGACGAATTTTTCGGATTTTTTCCGATCTGTGCGATAAAAGAAAGAACAATGCTGCGCAAATTCATATCCCGCGTCCTCGGACGCAAATCGCCGGCCGTCGCCGGCGCCCCCGCGATCATCGGGCTTGCCAAGCACGGTATCCGCCGCGAGCACATCAGCAGCGGCAGTCGGCGCACGGTCGAAACGCTACAGGAAGCAGGTTACAAGGCCTACGTCGTCGGCGGCGCAGTGCGCGACCTGCTGGCCGGGATCAGGCCCAACGACTATGACGTGGCGACCAACGCGACGCCCGAACAGGTGCGCACGTGTTTTCGCCGCTCGCGGATCATCGGCCGCCGCTTTCAGATCGTCCATGTGTTGATGGGCGCCGAGACGATCGAGGTCACCACGTTCCGCGGCCACCACGACGAGCACGCCGGAAACCGCGCGCAGACCGACCGCCAGGGCCGTGTGTTGCGCGACAACGTTTTCGGCAGCGAGAAGGAGGACGCCGAGCGCCGCGACTTTACGGTCAATGCGCTCTACTTCGACCCGACGTCGGAAACGATCGTCGATTACTACCACGGCGTTGCCGACCTGCAGCAGAAAACGCTGCGCATGATCGGCGACCCGACGACGCGTTACCGCGAAGACCCGGTGCGCATGTTGCGCGCCGTTCGCCTGGCGGCGAAGCTCGGGCTGACCATAGACGCGGAAACGCGACGACCGATCCACGAACTCGCGAGCCTGGTCGAGAACATCCCGCCGTCGCGCCTCTTTGATGAGATGCTCAAACTGCTGACA
>JBBRXI010000275.1:0-4057 GCA_038248575.1 Burkholderiales bacterium
CATCCTCGCTGACGGCGCCGTGCATCCGCGGCGCGTTGTTGCTTCCGGGGCTATCACGCTCGACCAAGAGGCAAGCATCGTGCATATTGGACTGCCGATCACTGCCGACGTGCAAACGCTGCCGGTTGCGATGCAATTGCTAGATGGAAGCTTCGCGCAGGGCCACCTGAAGAACGTCAACAAGCTCTGGCTGCGCGTATTCCGCTCGTCGGGGATCTTCGCCGGGCCGGATGCGACGCACCTGACCGAATCCAAGCAACGCACCACAGAAAACCTCGGCACGCCGCCGGGGCTTAAAACCGACGAGATAGAGATCGTTCTTACGCCAGAATGGGCGGCGAGCGGCCAGTTGTTTGTTCGTCAAGCTGACCCGCTGCCGCTGACACTGGTATCGCTAACCGCCGAAGTCGCGCTGTCGTGAGTGCACTTGCGTACCAGCGCGCCGTGTAATTTTCGGGCAAGGAGATCACATGGCAGCATTTGATACAGCGGACTTTGGCAAAGCGTCGATGGTCGGCCAGGTCGGCGGCGCGCTGTCGTCGATCATCGGCAGCTTCTTCGCCGCCAGTGCGCAGAAGTCGGCGCTCAAA
Organism: Burkholderiales bacterium; assembly: GCA_038248575.1. GTDB lineage: Bacteria > Pseudomonadota > Gammaproteobacteria > Burkholderiales > Rhodocyclaceae > Propionivibrio. Next base: position 591 of record JBBRXI010000275.1, read on the forward strand.
TTTCAAGCCAAGATGGCAGATACCAATGCGCGCATTGCCGAGCTGGGTGCGCAATCAACGCTGATGCAGGGCCAGAGCGAAGTCGGCCGGTTGACCATGCGCGCCGGGGCGATCAAATCGAGTCAGCGCGCCAGCATGGCGGCCAACGGCATCGATCTCGGCGTCGGCAATGCGGCCGAACTGCAGGCGTCGACGGATCTCATGAAAGAGATCGACAGCAACCAGATCACCGCCAACGCCGTGCGCAATGCCTGGGGGTACAAGCTGTCGGCGGTCAATTCCAGTAACGACGCCCTGATCAAGAGTGCCACCGCGAACAGTATTTCTCCGCTCTCGGCTGCCGGGTCGTCGCTGCTCGGCGGGGCTTCGAGGGTCGCGCAATCCTGGTATGCGATGAACAAATCCGGGGCGCTTGACAACTCGCCGAGCACAGGTGTCATTGGCGGCGGCGGCGGCGGCGGCGTGCTGGGCTATTCGTCGGGCGATCTCGGCGCTGGAATTAGAATTAGTTTTTAAGGAGTTTCGACTTGGCTAGAGTGCCCACCTACGACGCGCTGCAAGTCGGCGCCAACACGCTCCCCAATGCCCAAGTATCGGCGCCAGATACGTCAAACATCGGCGGCATTGCCGCACAGCAGTCGATGCAGATGGGCGCCGCGGTTCAAGGGGCGAGCGAAGTCGGCGGCCGCATCGTCACTGACATGCAAAACGAGGCCAACCAGTTGCGCGTCATCGACGCCAGCAACCAGGCCAAAGAACACATGTTCGACCTGCTTTACAACAAAGACAACGGGGCACTCAACCAGAAAGGCTGGAACGCGCTTAATCGCGAAAGCGGCAAGGATTTGCCCAGCGAATACGCCGAGCAGTTCGAAAAGACGACCAGCAAGATGGGCGAATCGCTGGGCAACGAGCAGCAACGCAAGATGTTCCAGCAGCAAGTCGCCTCGATGCGCACGCAGCTTTACGGCACGACGACGAAGCACTTGAGCGACGAATTCAAGACCTACCAGGTCAGCACCTACGACGGCACCGTCGCCACAGCACAGCGCGAGATCGCCTTGATGGGCGCCAGCGGAAACATTGAAGTCGATCCGACGACCATGCGCAGCAAGCTCGACGACGCTGGCGATCGCATCCTCGCATCGGTGCGCCAGAAAGGGCGTTTACTGGGCCTTTCGGCCGAGCAGTCGGATGTCGAGGCGCGCAAGGTGCTATCGAATGCGCACACGCTCGCGATTGCGGGCGCACTCGAGCAGGGCAAGGCCGAATACGCCGACGCCTACCTGCAAAAGAACATCAAGCAAATGGACACTGACGACATCCTGCACGTCCTGGGCAAGATCGACGGCGAGGTCAATATGCGGATTGGCGTCACCGCAGCCGGCGACGTGGTGCGCAAGATGGCGCCGCGGATCCAGACTGGCGACGCCGAACGGGTGTTCAACATCATGCTCGGAACGGAGTCGAACAACCGGCAATTCGGCAAGGATGGGCTGCCGACCACCAGTCCCACAGGCGCGATCGGCATTGCCCAGGTCATGCCCGCCACGGCGCCAGAGGCGGCAAAACTCGCCGGTCTGCCCTACGACGAAGCCCGTTACAAGAACGACGCCGACTATAACAAAGCGCTCGGTATGGCCTACTTCCAGAAGCAGTTACAGGACAACGGCGGAGACGTGCAGAAGGCAATGGCCGCATACAACGCCGGGCCGGGGCGCCTTGAGAAAGCGATCAAAGCCGCGGGGCTTGCCAAGAACGATCCGAACTTCACCGGCGCGCTTTACGCCGGCAGCGGCGACGCGAGCGATTGGCGCAACCACATGCCCAAAGAAACGCGCGACTACATCGCCAAAAACTCTGCGTCATTCGCGGCGGGCCAAGGCGCCAACCAGCGTGCGACCTTCGCCGACATCGATGATCAACTGCGCGCAGATCCGCGCCTGGCCAACAATCCCAAGCGCTACCAGGTGGCGCGCGAAGAAGCGAGCCGACGCTTCGAAGAACAGACCAAGGCGATCAAGCAGAAGGACGAAGAAAACGTTGCCGGGGCGATGCGTGCGGTCGTTGAGAATGGCGGACGATATTCGGATCTTCCGGCCAGTGTGCGCGGTGCGCTGCCGCCGAAAGAGATCGACAACGTGATCGGCTTCGCGCAGAAAATCAGCAAGGGCGACGACACGACTAGCCTTTATCTCTACAACTCGCTGACCGCGCACCCTGAACGCCTGGCGCAACTCAACGATGCGCAGTTCTACGCGCTTCGCCGCGAGTTATCTGAGGGCGATTTTAAGCACTTCTCGAACGAACGCGCCAAGCTCACGGGCGCCGTGCCGGGCAGCAACGGGCCGGGCGAACTCAACTCGTCGTCGATCAAGCAAACGCTCGACGGGCGCCTGCGCATGATGAATATCGACCCGACGCCGAAAGATGACGGGGGTTCTGAGGCCGCGCGTATCGGCGGTATTCGGCGCTTCGTCGATCAGTACATGATGGCGGCGCAACGCGAGGCCGGCAAGAAGTTCAACGACACCGAAGTCTCGGCGCACGTCGATGCCCTGTTCGCCAAGAACGTGGAATTCCGCGGCTGGTTCTCCAACGCGAGCGGCCCGATGCTCGGCATGAAGATCGGCGACATCCCCGGCGACGCCAAGAGCGGCATCAAGGAAGCATTCAAGCGCATGGGCAACGACAACCCGACCGACGCGCAACTGCTCAACGCCTATTGGTCTTTGAAGGTCGCCAAAAAATGAATGAATTCGACGCAGCAGTAGCGGCCAGCCAGCAGACAGATACCGCACAGTCGGCGCGTGTGGGGTTTTCTGTCGCCGCCGATACCAACCCTGACGCCTACGCCGAAGCGCAGCGCGTAGCGCGTCGTACCGGCGTGCCGGTGGATACCGTGTTTTCCATGCCCAAGGAAATGAAGCGGCAGGACACCATGGGGACTATCGACTTCGACGCCCTGGCGAAGACCTCGCCGGCCACGGCCGCGCTGCTCGCCAACGTGGAAAAAGCCAAGATTGCCCACGATGACGTGGAAAACATGAGCCGGACGGAAAACGCGCTGTCCTTCCTCGGCCACTCTACCCTGGCGGGTATCAACGACCTGGTAGGCGCTGGCGCGAAACTCGCCGATTCGCTCAATCCTTTCACCTTGAGCGACCAGGACGCGGCGACTCTGTACAAGGATGACCCGAAGAAGTTGCAGCAGATGCGCGAGCAAAGCCCGGCGATGTTCTTGTCGCGTTTTGCCCGTGGCCGTACCGAAGCCTCAGAACAGAACATGCTCGATATGTCGCCGGGCGCGCAGGCGACCTATGGCGACCTTAAATATGCGACAACCGACACCGACAAGGCGGCCTATCTATCGCCGGTCAAAATGATTGGTGATGCCATCCGCTCACTGCCGACAACGGCCGCGCTCGCCCTGACGACCTACTTGACACGTGGCGCAGCCGTTCAGG
>JBBRXI010000276.1:0-4035 GCA_038248575.1 Burkholderiales bacterium
ATGCTCTGGGTGAGCCTGGTCATCATCACCGTGTTCGGCGGAATGACGCTGTTCTTTCATAACGAGAACTTCATCAAGTGGAAGCCGACGGTGCTCTACTGGTCGTTCGCCGCGGCACTCGCCGGCAGCACGTTGATCCTCGGAAAAAACCTGATCCGCAGCCTGCTTGGCGCGCAGATGAATCTGCCCGATCCGGTCTGGCAGCGGCTCAACTGGTCGTGGATCGGCTTTTTCATCTTCATGGGAATTGCCAACCTGGCCGTCGCCTTCGCCTTAAACTTTTCAACCGACCAGTGGGTCAACTTCAAAATGTTCGGCGGAATCGGGCTGCTGCTGCTTTTCGCCCTCGGACAAGGCCTGCTCTTATCAAAATACATGGACGAGGAGAAAAAGTAATGCTCTATGCCATCGTCGGCACCGATCGACGTGATTCGCTCGCCGATCGTCTCCAGGCCCGCCCGGCGCACGTCGAGCGCCTGCAGGCGCTGCAAGACGCGGGGCGCCTGATCCTCGCCGGGCCGTGCCCGGCGATCGATTCGCCCGACCCCGGCCCGGCGGGTTTCAGCGGCAGCCTGATCGTCGCCGAATTCGCCTCGCTTGACGCTGCTCGCGCCTGGGCCGACGCTGACCCCTACGTCGCCGCCGGCGTCTACGCCGACGTCGTCGTCAAGCCGTTCAAAAAAACCATGCCGACGTGAGCGAAAAAAGCGCCGAGCCGGCTGTGGACTTTGCCTCGACGCTGCGCCAACGGCTAGCGCCTCTTTCGCCGCTGCGCCTCGAAGTGATCGACGACTCGGCGCGCCATGCCGGCCACGAAGGTGCGAAAGGCGGCGGCGGCCACTACCGCTTGCTGATCGTCTCAGCGCGTTTCTCGGGAATATCGGCAATCGCGCGGCACCGGCTGATTTATGACGCCCTCGGCGAACTGATGCGGTGTAAAATCCATGCCCTGAGCATCGAGGCTCTGGCTCCGGACGAAGCGCCGCGCTCAGCTTTCCCTGCCGGGACCAGATCTGATCTCGTTGTCAACCAATCAACTTCATCATAAGGAATCACTCCATGCATAAACTTTCGAAACTCGCGACCGCGCTGCTCATCGGCGGCATGATATCGACGACGGCGATGGCTGCTGGCAAGGCCTTCGTAACGGTCAACGGCGTCGCCGTTTCGCAAAACCTGGCCAACGTCTTCATCGCCGAACAGAAAGCGCAGGGCGCACCTGATTCGCCCGAACTGAAAAATGCCGTGCGCGAAGAACTGATCCGCCGCGAGCTGCTGGTCCAGGAAGCGAAGAAGGCCGGGATCGACAAGAAGCCTGACGTCGCCGCGCAGGCCGACGCTGCCCGCCAAGCCTTCTTTGTGCGCGCTTATATTCAGGAATACGTCAAGAAAAACCCGATCACCGACGCCCAGCTCAAGAGTGAATACGACAAGATCAAGGCCCAGCTCGGCAGCACCGAGTACAAGGCGCGCCATATTCTGGTCGCCAGCGACGACGACGCCAAGGCGATCATTGCCGATCTCGGCAAAGGCGGCAAGTTCGAGGACCTCGCGAAGAAATCGATCGACCCGGGTTCCAAAGACAACGGCGGCGACTTGGGCTGGGCGAGCGCCAGCAACTTCGTCAAGCCCTTCAGCGACGCGCTGACCGGTCTTGCGAAAGGCAAGCATACCGAAACACCGGTCAAGTCGGAATTCGGTTATCACGTCATCCTGCTCGAGGATAGCCGCCCGCTCGCCATTCCGGATTTTGAAGAAGTGAAGCCACGCCTGCTCCAACAGGCGCAATCGCAACAGATCAGCAAGATGGTCGAAGGTCTGCGCGCCAAGGCCAAGGTCGAATAAGCCAAGCGGCGACAAGCAAACGCCGGGACGGCTCGCGCCGCCCGGCGTTTTTTTCCGCTCGCGAATGCGTCTTTCGCCTAGCCCACCCACGTTCGCGCGTTGCGGAACATGCGCATCCACGGTGAATCGTCGCCGAGGCTAGCCGGGTGCCAGGACATCTGCAGCGTGCGGAAAACGCGTTCCGGGTGCGGCATCATGATCGTGAAGCGGCCGTCGGCGGTCGTCACCCCGGTAACGCCCTGCGGTGATCCGTTCGGATTGTACGGATAGATTTCGCTCGGGCGCCCGGCGTTATCGACGTAGCGCATGGCGACGAGCGCCCGCGCCTGCTGCTCGGCCGAAGCGAAGACGGCCAGGCCCTCGCCGTGCGAGACGACGATCGGCAACCGGCTGCCGACCATGTCGGCGAAGAACAGCGACGGCGACGGCGGCAACTCGGCCATGACGAAACGCGCCTCGAATTGTTCGACCTTGTTGCGCGCAAAGCGCGGCCAATCGTGCGCGCCGGGGATCAGGTCCTTCAGGGCGCTCATCATCTGGCAGCCGTTGCAGACGCCGAGGGCGAAGGAATCGCCGCGCGCAAAGAAGGCGCCGAACTCGTCGCGCGCGCGCGGGTTGAAGAGAATCGTCCGCGCCCAGCCCTTTCCGGCACCGAGCACGTCGCCGTACGAGAAGCCGCCGCAGGCGACCGCGCCGGCGAAACCGGCGAGCGACACGCGGCCACCGACGATGTCGCTCATGTGCACGTCGACGGCGGCAAAACCCGCGTAATCGAAGGCCGCGGCCATTTCAACGTGGCCATTGACGCCCTGTTCGCGCAAAATGGCGACGCGCGGCCTGACACCCCGCTTGATGAACGGAGCGGCGCTGCCCTCGGCCGGATCGAAGGTCAACGCGAGCGAAAGACCGGGGTCGTCGGGATCGAGGATGCGGTCGTATTCCTGTTGCGCGCACTCGGGATTGTCGCGCAGCGCCTGCATGCGAAAACTTGTCTCTGACCAGGCGCGCTGCAGGTCGATGCGCGTTTCGCAAAGTACGCTGCGGCCACCGACGACGACGCTCAGCGTGTCGCTGGCGTTCGGCGCACCGATGACCTGCGAGAACGCCGCGAGTCCCGCCGCAGCAAGCCGGGCGATGACCCGCGCGCGGTCGGCGCTGCGGATCTGGAGCACCGCCCCGAGCTCCTCGGCGAAGAGCAGCGAAGCCGCGCTTGCCGGCGCATCGTCGGCGAGCGCGGAAAGATCGAGCGCCACGCCACAGTGGGCGGCGAAAGCCATTTCGGCGACGGTGACCAGAAGCCCGCCGTCGGAACGGTCGTGGTAGGCGAGCACCAGGTCACTGTCGGCGAGCGCCTGCAGCGCGGCGAAGAAGGCGCCCAGGCGGTCAGGCTCGTCAACGTCGGGCGCCTCGCTGCCGGTCGCGTTATAGACCTGCGCCAGCGCCGAACCGCCGAGCCGGTTCTTGCCCGCACCGAGGTCGATGAGCAGCAACTCGCTGTCGCCGCAGTCGAGCTGGAGCTGCGGCGTCAGCGTCCGGCGCACGTCGCGCACCGGCGCGAAGGCGGTGACGATCAGCGACAAGGGCGAGACGACTTCCTTCTTCTGCCCGTCGTCGTCCCAGACCGTACGCATCGACAGCGAATCCTTGCCGACTGGAATCGACACGCCGATCCGCTGGCACAAGTCCGACACGGCACGCACCGTGTCGAACAGGCGCGCGTCCTCGCCGGCAACGCCGGCCGGCGCCATCCAGTTGGCCGAGAGCTTGACCTCGCCGAGGCCCACGATGGCGGCAGCGGCGATATTGCACAGCGCCTCGCCGACGGCCATGCGCCCGGAGGCCGGCGCATCGATCACCGCCAGCGGCGTGCGCTCGCCCATGGCGAAGGCTTCGCCGAGCGTGCCGCGGTAAGACATCGTCGTCACGGCGACGTCGGCGACCGGAACCTGCCATGGGCCGACCATCTGGTCGCGCGCCGTCATGCCGCCGACGCTGCGATCGCCGATCGAGATCAGGAAGGTCTTGTCGGCCACCGCCGGCAGGCGCAATACGCGATAGACGGCGTCTTTAAGGTCGATAGCCGCCGGGTCGAAAGGTACCGTCAGCGGCGGCCGATGAGCGACCTCGCGCGTCATGCGCGGCGGCTTGCCGAGCAGCGCGTCCATGTCCATGTCGACCGGCTTGTTGCCA
>JBBRXI010000277.1:0-4017 GCA_038248575.1 Burkholderiales bacterium
CGAGTTTGTCGAGCCGCGCCGTAATTTCATCGAGTCGAACGCGCTCGCAGCGCGCAATATTGACGTTTGATGACATGCTGAGGCGAACGCTGACACGCGCGACGCGGACACGCCCGGATAGCCCGCATGCAGCTTGAACGCCTGCTCCGTTCGCAAGGCTACGGCAGCCGGCCCGAGTGCCGGGCGCTCGTCGACAGCGGCCGGGTCAAGGTCGGCGGCGTTGTTTGCGACGACCCTTACGCCGAGGTTTCAGCCGAGCGCTTTCGCTGCGAAATCGACAGCCAGAGCGTTGTTTACCGCAAGTTCGCCTATGTGCTGCTCAACAAGCCAGCCGGCTTCGAGTGCTCGCAGAAGCCGCGCCACCACCCGAGCGTCTACTCGCTGCTACCGACGCCACTGCTCAGGCGCGGCGTTCAGGCCGTCGGCCGCCTCGACGAGGACACGACGGGCCTGCTGCTCTTCTCCGACGACGGGCAGTTCATCCACCGCTACACGTCGCCAAAAAAGAAAATCGTCAAGATTTACGAGGTGACGACCAAGCATTCTGTCGACGAGACGCAGCTTTCTGCGCTGCTCAGCGGCGTCCAGTTGCATGACGAGCCGTCGCCGATTGCTGCTGCAGCCTGTGAAATACTGGCTGACCGGCTGCTCAGGATGTCGCTCACCGAAGGCAAATATCATCTCGTCAAGCGCATGCTCGCGGCTGCCGGAAACCGCGTCGACGCGCTGACGCGCGTAGCGATCGGCACGCTGGTGCTGCCCGCCGACCTGGCTCCTGGCGCTTGGTGCTGGCTGAACGACGGCGATCTGCAGGCGCTGGCGCAGAACCCGGCACAATAGTCATTGCAAGCCTCGCGCACGGGCGAGATCGCTCTATACTTGGATCGTTTAGCCGCCGCAGTGCCATTCTGTTCTACCCTCATCACCCCTTGCCAGCACCGATGACGCTAACCGAACTGCGCTATATCGTCACACTCGCCCGCGAGCGACATTTCGGCCGGGCCGCCGAAAAGTGCCACGTCAGCCAGCCGACGCTTTCGGTGGCGGTGAAGAAAGTCGAGCAGAGATACGCCGTTATCCTCTTCGAACGTTCGTCGGCTGAGGTGCGGCTGACACCGATCGGCGAGCAGATCGCCGCGCAGGCCGAGCGTGTCCTCGAGGAAGCCGGCAAACTTGCCGACATCGCCGCGCAAGGCAGCGATCCGCTGGCCGGGCCTTTGCGCCTCGGCGTCATCTACACGATCGCACCCTACCTGCTGCCGCGCCTGATACCCGCGCTCCACGCGCGCGCACCGCGCATGCCGCTCTATCTGCAGGAGAACTTCACCGTCCGTCTCGCCGAGCAGTTGCGGGGCGGCGAACTCGACGCGGTCATCGTCGCCTTGCCTTTCACCGAGCCGGGAATTGTTTCAGTGTCAGTCTATGACGAACCGTTTTGCCTGGCTTTGCCGAAGGACCATGCGCTCGCCCGGCGGCGCGAAATATCGAGCGACGAGGTGGCCGGTGAAAATCTGCTGCTGCTCGGTAACGGAAATTGTTTCCGCGATCAGGTGGTGCATGCGTGCTCGCAGCTCGCAGCACCCGGGGGCTTGGCGCGTGCGCTCGAAGGTAGTTCGCTCGAGACGGTGAGACACATGGTTGCGAGCGGCGCCGGAATATCCGTGGTTCCGGCGTCGGCTGCCGAATCGTGGCCACAGAATGACCCGCTGCTGCGTCTGCGACCCTTTACTGACCCTGCCCCTTCCGGCGCGTGATCGTCGCGTGGCGGGCCACCTTCCCGCGCGCGCAGGCCATCGACGTTTTACGCGCTGCAATCGCCGCTTCACCGCCCGCCGGCGTGACGCCGATTCGCTGAATGCGGCAGGTCAGGAAAGGCGAGCCAGGCCTTGGCCTGAAAGCGTAGGGGATTCATCCTCCCGGCTGTTTCACGTGAAACAGCCGGGAGTCTGGCGTCGCTCAGGTAGCCTTGTCGCGCTTCTTGCTCGCAACGGGCTTTTTCGCCGGCGCCTTCGCCGCACGTGGCGCGACGGCGTCTTCGCTCGGCTTAAGCGCTTCTTTAGCAGGCGACTTGGCTTTCGGCGTGCGCTTTTCAAACTCAAAGCCAACCTTGCCGTCAGCGCCACGCACGAGATAAGCCGAGAACTTGCGTCGTGTGCGTGACGAAACAAAGTCCTTGAGGAGATCGGTGCGCCCTGTGGCGAGCAGCTTCGCCATCTGCTCGTCAGTCACCGCTTGTTGCAGAATGACCTTTCCCGAACGGAAATCGCAGTTCTTGCTCGGGCCCACCGACTTTTCGCAGACGTACGACATGCCGTGCTCGAAGACGCGGGCCTTGCACTTGGGACAGTCGCCGAGCACTTGTCGTTCGGAAAAATCGACCTCCTCGGCAGCGTCGCCAGCGCTGCCCTGACCAAAATCAAACTCCGGGACGTTGTCGCCGTTGAGCCGGATGATCGCGTTGAAAGGCCGCCCCATCTTGTTGCGAAAGCCAGTCAATGGACCAATGCTTCGCTCGCTGAGCAACGTTTCGATCTCCGCCGGCTCAAACTGGCGGCCAGCGACGATCTTCCACAGCGCAAAATCGCAGGCCTGGCACTGAAATTTCTTGTACGTTTCCTTGATCTTGCCGCGGCACTTCGGGCACGGCGTCGAGAGTTCGCCGAAGTCGCCGGGAATCGTGTCGCTGTCGTAGCTCTTGGCGCGGGTGACGATGTGATCGGTCATCGCCGCGATTTCCTTCATGAACTCGCCGCGCGACATTTCGCCACGCTCCATGCGCGCAAGTTTCCACTCCCATTCGCCGGTCAGTTCGGGCGAGGTCAGTTCGCGCACGCCGAGGCCGTTGAGCAAGGTCATGAGCGAGAAGGCCTTGGCGGTCGGCTGCAGTTCGCGGCCCTCGCGGTGCAGATACTGTTCGCCGAGCAGATTTTCGATAATCTGCGCGCGCGTCGCCGGCGTGCCGAGGCCGCGGCCGGCCATCGCCGCCTTCAACTCCTCGTCGTCGACCATCTTGCCGGCGCCTTCCATCGCCGAAAGCAGCGTCGCTTCGGAGTAGCGTGGCGGCGGCTTGGTCTGATTGGCGTTGAGCACGACGCGCTCGCTGTGCACGCGTTCGCCGCTGGCGACGGCGACGAGATTGCCCTCCTCGCCTTCCTGCGCTTCGCGGCCATAAACCGCGAGCCAACCGGGATTGACGAGGATCTTGCCCTCGGTCCTGAACGGCTCGCCGGCGACGCGCGTGATGCGCGTCGTCAGCAGCGACTCGGCGGCCGGATAGAAAACCGCGAGAAAGCGCTTGACGACGAGATCGTACAGTTTCTGCTCGGGTTCCGAGAGGTGCTTGGGCGCCTGTAGCGTCGGAATGATCGCGAAGTGATCGGAGATCTTGGCGTTATTGAAAATCCGCTTGTTGGGCAGCACCCATTTACGCGCCAGAATCTGGTGGGCGAATGGTGAATAGCGGGCGAGAATCGCTTCGTCGTGCCCCTTGCCGGCGCCTTCGCCGGTGAGCATGGAGAGCGTCGCATTGACCGTCGGCAGGTAGTCTTCGGGCAGAGCGCGCGCGTCGGTCCGCGGATAGGTCAATACCTTGTGCTTCTCGTATAACGCCTGGGCCAGGCCGAGCGTCGATTTGGCCGAAAACCCGAAGCGTCCGTTTGCTTCGCGTTGTAGACTGGTCAGATCAAAGAGCAGCGGCGAGAGCTGCGTTGAGGGCTTCGCCTCGTCGCTCACTTCGCCGGGCTTCTGGTCGCACTTCCTTTGCAACTCGAGCGCGCGGGCTTCGTCCCAGACGCGGTCAGCGCGGGCATGCTCATCGTCGTCGCGGCCCTTGAAGCGCTCGTCGAACCATTTGCCGCGGTACTCTCCGGCGGCGCAGGCAAAATGCCCCTCAACCTCCCAATAGTCGCGCGGCTTGAACTTACGGATCTTGTCCTCGCGCTCGACCATCAGCGCAAGCGTTGGTGTTTGCACCCGGCCGACCGTCGTCAGATGAAAGCCACCGGTTTTCGAGTTGAA
>JBBRXI010000278.1:0-4004 GCA_038248575.1 Burkholderiales bacterium
AATCTACGCCGGGGTGTTCACGCCGACCGAGGCGGCTGCCGTGTCGGTGATGTACGCGCTCTTCGTTTCGGCTTGCATTTACCGCGAGAAAAGCTTTGGCGAACTGTGGCAATCCATCGTTGATGCGGCCGGCGCAACTGCGCAAATCATGATCATCCTCGCCGCGGCCTCGGTGCTCTCGTGGTATCTGACGGCCAACGGGCTGGCGCTCGAAACGGCGCAGGCGATGCTCGGCCTGAGCAATAATCCAATCATCATCCTCATGCTGATCAACGCCGCCGTGCTGATCGCCGGGATGTTCATCGACGCTGCGTCGATCATGGTGATTCTCGGCCCGCTGCTGTACAAGGTCGGCATGCAGATCGGCGTCGATCCGATCCATCTTGGCATCATCCTGACCGTCAATGGCGCCATCGGCATGTATACACCGCCGTTCGGGCTTAACCTTTTTGTCGCCAGCACGCTCGGCACGGTGAGCTACGCCGACGCCGTGCGCGGCTCCTTGCCGTTCATCTTTCTCGGCTTGCTCGGCCTGCTCATCGTCACCTACGTCCCGGCGCTCAGCATGTGGCTGCCGCGCCAAGTCTATCAGGGCCTGTAAGCGACGATAAGTCGCTTGTTTGACGGCCGGTGGCAAGCCGGGCGAATCACCCGGCCTCTGAACTTGCCAGCGAGATTGCTGACCAACCGACACCCCGACTCGCTGGCCGGATGGCCGGCTTGCCTGATTCCCAGTCTTCCGGTCTGAGGCCTTATGAAGCGAACCGCGCTGTACAGCAGTGCCCGAAGCCGGGCCCTTGCCAGCGAGACCGCCGCGTCACCAGCGGCGCCCGAGCAGCCGACGGCTCTAACCCGGCGAGCGCGGCTGGGCGGATGGCTGGCTCGGCACAAGCGTCTGGGTCTCGTTCTCGGCGTCGCGCTCGTCGCACTCGTCGGCGTGCAACTCGAGCGAGCGCGCACCGCCCCGCTGCAACCCATCACGCAGAGTGACATCGACCGCGCGGTGCGCCTCTCGCTTGAAAACAAGCCCTTGCCTTCGCAGGCTGCCAAGGCATTTGAAACGATCCGTCCTTCGGTCGTGCGGGTGATGGGGCTCGACCATCCGCAAGCGACCGGAACCGAGGCCAAGCCGCCAGCCAGGTCGCGTAATCCGCAGGAAAAATCGGCCGAGCAGAACGCCTCGATCGGGACCGGCGTGGTGATCACCGAGAGTGGTTCAATCCTCACCAATCTGCACGTCGTGCACGGCGCGAGCCGGATCAAGGTGGTGTTTGCCGACGGCACCGAGTCGGACGCGGTGATCACCGGCGTCGATGCCGACAACGACCTCGCGGTGCTGCAGGCCAGGAAACAGCCCGACGACCTGCAGCCGGCGACGCTGGTCACCACCGGCGATCTGCGCGCCGGCGATCAGGTCGTTGCCGTCGGCTTCCCCTTCGGCTTTGGCCCGTCGGTATCGGCAGGCGTCGTCTCGGGCTTGAAGCGCGAGTTCCGCTCGGCCGACGGCACGCAGGTACTCGGCAACTTGATCCAGTTCGACGCCGCCGCCAACCCGGGTAATTCGGGCGGGCCGCTGGTTAACATGGAGGGTGAAGTACTCGGCATTGTCACCGCCATTCTCAACCCGGTTCAGCAGCACTTCTTCGTCGGCCTGGCGTTCGCGGTGCCGATCGAAAACGCCGCCTCGGCGGTCGGCCTCTCCCCGTTCTGACGCCGTCTGAAATCTCGACGAGTTTCTTGCCCGATCTCACCCACCCGAAAGGCCAAAGGACTATGGACATGGACGGCAGCAAGCCGGGCGACGTCGCTTTGCTGATGGAACGCATTCTCTACGAAGTCAAGAAGCTGATCGTCGGCCAGGACCACTTCCTCGAACGGGTGATGGTCGCCATCCTGGCGCAGGGGCATCTGCTCGTCGAGGGCGTTCCCGGCCTGGCCAAGACGCTGACCGTCAAGACGCTGGCGCAGACGATCAACGGCGGCTTTCGACGCATCCAGTTTACGCCCGACCTGGTTCCCGCCGACCTCATCGGCAACCGCATCTACAACCAGAAAACCGGCGAGTTCTCGACGACCCTCGGGCCCATCTTCACCCATCTCCTGCTCGCCGACGAAATCAACCGCGCGCCAGCCAAGGTGCAAAGCGCGCTGCTCGAAGTGATGCAGGAGCGGCAGGTGACGATCGCCGGCGAGACGCACGTGCTGCCGGCGCCGTTCCTCGTCATGGCGACGCAGAACCCGATCGAGACCGAGGGCACCTACCCGCTGCCCGAAGCGCAGGTCGACCGCTTCATGATGAAGGTTCTGGTCGATTACCCGACCGCCGAGGAGGAGTTCGTCATCGTCCAGCGCGTCACCGGCGAGGCGCCGGTGATCGGCGCGATCGCCACTACCGAGCAACTCGCCGCTCTGCAGCGCGAGTGCCGCAGGGGCTTTGTCGAACCGGCGCTGATGCAGTACGCGGTGCGCCTGGTCGGCGCGACGCGCGACCCGGCGCGTTACGGGCTGCCCGAGTGCGCGCCCTGGCTGACCTTCGGCGCCAGCCCGCGGGCGTCGATCAACCTCGTCGAAGGCGCACGCGCGCTGGCTTTCCTGCGCGGCCGCGATTACGTGCTGCCCGAGGACATGAGCGAACTCGTCCCCGACGTCCTGCGTCATCGCCTGGTTCTCTCCTACCAGGCGCTCGCCGAGGGCATGAGCGCCGACGCCATTATCGCGCGCCTGATGCAGCACCTGCCGGCGCCCAGGCACGCCCTCGAAAGCAATGTCGTCCATGCCGCCGCGCACTGACGCCGAGCAGCTCCTGCTGCGCCTCGAATGGACGGTCATCCGGCGCCTCGACGGGCTGCTGCACGGCGATTACCGGAGCTTTTTCCGCGGCCCGGGGCTTGACCTTGCCGACCTGCGCGAATACCAGTATCACGACGACGTGCGCCACATCGACTGGAACGTCACGGCGCGCATGCAGACGCCGTACGTGCGCGAGTTCAACGAAGACCGCGACCTCAGCGCGTGGTTTTTGCTCGATCTCTCGGCTTCGCTCGATTTTGGCGCACGCGTCCACAAGCGGGCGATTTCGGCCGAGTTCGTCGGCGTTCTCGCGCGCCTGCTGACGCGCCACGGCAATCGCGTCGGCGCGCTGTGCTACGGCAGCGCGGTCGATACGGTGATACCGGCGCGCAGCGGACGCCGCCACGTGCTGCACCTGCTCAACACCCTGCTCGCGCGGCCGCTCAGCGCGCCGCGGCCGACCGAACTGGCCAGCCTTCTGGCGCAGGCGGCGCAGCTCATGTCGCGGCGCTCGCTGGTCTTCGTCGTCTCCGATTTCATCAGCGCGCCCGGCTGGGAGCAGGCGCTGGCGCGCCTCGCGCTGCGCCACGAGGTGATCGCCGTGCGCCTCTCCGATCCGCTCGAGCACGACTTGCCCGACCTCGGCATGCTGCTGCTGCAGGACGCCGAAAGCGGCGAACAGCTTTTTGTCGACACCCACGACAAGGCTTTCCGCCGGCGTTTTGCCGAGCTCGCCGCGCAGCGTGAACTCGATCTGCGCGAGGCTTTCGCCAACGCCGGCGTCGACGCCCTCGAACTGTCGACCGACGGCGACCTGCTCGACGCCTTGCTGCGCTTTGCCGACCTGCGTCAGTTGCGCAGCCGGGTGACGAGCGGCGGCGATCTGCCGGCGCACCTTGCCGCCTCTCACGGTGGCCAATCAGGCAGCGCGAACGCGGAGGTGTCTCGATGACGTTCGAATGGCCGATACTGCTCTGGTCACTGATCCTCGTACCGCTGCTCGTCTGGCTCTATGTGCTGATTTTGCGCCGCAAGAAACAGGCCGCCGTGCGCTACGCCAGCCTCGGTCTCGTGCGCCAGGCCATCGGCGCCGGCCAGCTCTGGCGTCGCCATCTGCCGCCGCTGCTCTGGCTGCTGGCGCTGATGCTCATGCTGCTCGCAGCGGCGCGACCGATCGCCACGGTAACGCTGCCGACGCAGCACGAAACGATCAT
>JBBRXI010000279.1:0-4002 GCA_038248575.1 Burkholderiales bacterium
GGGCGCGTGCTGGCGTGCCAGGTGGCAAGCAGGTAGGACGCGTACGCGAGGACGTAAGCGCTGTAGCGCGAGCGCATCAGCGCTTCGGGCTCTGGTGCTGCATCACCGGCGTGGTAACGGGCGCAGCAGTCGGCGTAGCGCGCGCCGCCGCACGGACAGTCAAGCGGCGCCACGGCTGCCGCCTGGTTCGCTGGCTTAATGCGTCATCGCTCCGTGTCGGCTCGCCGGCGCGTTCGGCATCGTCGTCCCCAGCTTGCGCACGCGCGCGGCGATCTCCTTGATGCTGCCGTCGTCAAAGCGTAGCGTGATGACGACGCTCTCGCCTTCCTTGAGTGGCTTGTTTAGGCCGATCAGCATCAGGTGGTAGCCGCCGGGTTCGAGTTCGGTCTGGCCGCCGGCCTTGATCGCAATGTCGCGCACTGCGCGCATGCGCATGACATTGTTCTCCTGGCGGTGCTCGTGCAGTTCAACCGATCTGGCGATCGGACTAGCCGCCTTGACGAGGCGGCGGTCGGTCACGCCGGGGTTCTTGATCACCATGTAGGCGGCGATTGCCGGCGCTCCGGGCGGGGCGAGGCGGATATAGGGATCGCTGACGACGATCTTGCCGTCAGCAGCCGACGCGGACAAGGCGAGCGCGGCGCCGAGCGTAAAAGCGATGCGAATGAGCGAGCGGTGCATTAAAGCTCCTTGGCGGTTGAAAGAGCCGGGGCGGCCAACGACATGGCGCGGGATCACTCCTTGTTCGCGCTGCCCAGCACGCTACGAATCATATCAACGATGTGCTGCACCGACGAGCCATACGGCAGATTCGCCGCCAGTTTCCCGTCGCGGCCGACGATGGTCGTGAAGCTCGAATGATCGACGGAATAGAGACCGTCGCTGTCCGGCTTCTGCTTCATGTAGCGGGCACCGTACTGCCCGGCGACCCCGGCAATCTGCGCCGGACTGCCGGTCAGGCCGACGATGTTGGGGTGAAAAAAGGGCGCATAGACCTTGAGCACCTCCGGGGTATCGCGCTCCGGGTCGAGCGATATGAACAGTGCGGCGACCTGCGCGCGTTCATCGGGCGTAAGCGCCGACAGTGCCTGTGCAATGAGCGCCAGCGAAGTCGGACAAACGTCGGGGCAGAAGGTATAGCCGAAATAGATTAACACCGCCCGGCCGCGGTAAGCAGACAGCGCAACCGGGCCGTCCGCGCCGAGCAGGACAAAGTCGCCGCCGGCCGCGGCTGCGGATTTGGCTTCGGGCGTTGGCGCCGCGACGCGCGCCTCGGGTTGCCAGACGAAGGCCAGCCAGACGAGCCCCGCGGTCAGCGCGATGACGAGCATGACGAGTGCGTTTCTGCGCGTCACCGCGACGCCCCTGCAGCCGTAAAGTGAAACGGTACGGCAAGAGCGCCGCCCTGGCCGTCAAGGTGAACCGTCGCCACCCACGCCATGCTGCCGGTAACGCACACGGGCAGCATTGCCCGTCCGGTGAACTGGCCGGTGGCGCCGGTAAGTGGCGAGCGATTGCTGCCCATCGCCATGTCGCGGCCCTCGAAGTCGACGGCGAGCGCTGCCGTTTCCGCATCGCTAATCGTCACGCGCAGCGCCAGCGGCTGCAGCGCCCTGATCGGCGCCGGGCTGATTGTGAGCTCGACTTGGCCGCCGCGCGGCAGGTTGGCGCGGCAGGCGTGCGTTCCGGGGTCGCAGCGCGTCGCCGGGAGCGTTTCAGTGGCGCCGGCGCGACGCTGCGGCGCGAGCCGGTAAGCGAGCACGGCAAGAACCGCCAAAGTTAGCGCAAGGGCCAGCAACCACAGCGCCTTCGTGCTCATCGCCGGGCATCGACGCCGGAAGCGGCGGGCACGGTCAATCGTCGACACTGTGCATTAATTCCTTGCGGCAATTTCGCCGCGGTCATACAGTGTCGCACCGAGCGTAGGGGACACGATGGAATCCATGCGGATGAGCAACAATCAGCGCCCGTTGTCAGAGGACGGCGAGCATTGCGGCGGCTGCCGGCACAGCGTCGACGTGCGCGGCATGGAAAACATTGTTTGCCTGGCTTACCTCTCGATTCGCCCGCCGCTGACCGACGGCAGCTGCGTTGAATTTGAACGCAAAGGCCGGCGACCGGCCGCGCTCGCCAGGGGCTGAGCAGCGCGACAGTCCTCACCGGCGCCCGGTCCGGCACGCTCAATCCTCGGCAATCCGCCGGGCAATATGAGCCAGTGCCTCTTCGACCTGATCGACGAGAATCAGGCACAGATCGTCGGCCTTGAGGTCGGCGAGCGCACTGTCGATGGCGAGAAATTCGCCGTGGATTTCTCTGATCTGGCTCGTCCGTTTGGCGTTCTTCAGCCCGCCTTGGAGTAGCGCCAGGACTTCGCCGTCGGCGCGGCCGCGCTGGCATTGATCCTGATAGAGGATGACCTGATCGAAGGCGTCGCCGAGGATTTCGGTCTGCTGAGAGATGTCCTCGTCGCGCCGGTCACCGGCGCCGCTGATGACCACCGAGCGCCGGCTTCCGGGCTTGGCCGGCATATTGTCGATGGCGTTCACCAGCGCTTTTATGGCGTCGGGGTTGTGGCCGTAATCGGCGATCAGCGTCGCCCCACGATAGGCGAAGAGATTGAAGCGTCCGGGCGCCGTTTGCGCGTCGCTGATGAAGCTCGCCAACCCGCCGCGAATCGTTTCCCACGATAACCCGAGCGCCCAGCAGGCGCCGGTCGCGGCCATCGCGTTCTCGATCTGAAAGCCGATGCGGCCGTCGGCGGTGATCGGGATTTCGGCGAGCAGAATGCGATGCTCGAAGCCGCCTTCGGAGGCCACGATGGCATCGCGGTCGAGATAGATGATGCGTTTGCCCTGCGCGCGGTGCATGGCCATCACCGGGTGATGGCGATCGCGGGCGAAGAAGGTAACCTTGCCCGGGCAGGAATCGGCCATGCGGGCGACCATCGGATCGGCCGCGTTGAGCACGGCGACGCCGGTGTCGATCTTGACGTTCTGGACGATGACGCGTTTGACCACTGCGAGGTCTTCGACGGTGCTGATATACGAGAGCCCGAGGTGGTCTCCGTTGCCGATATTGGTCACCACGGCGACGTCGCAGCGGTCAAAACCCAGGCCCTCGCGCAGGACGCCGCCACGCGCGGTCTCGAATACGGCAGCGTCGACGTCTGGGTGAAAGAGTACGTTGCGCGCACTGCGCGGACCGCTACAGTCGCCGGTGTCGATGCGCTGGCCTTCGATGTACACGCCGTCGGTACTCGTCATGCCGACGCGCAGCCCATGCTGGGCAAGGACGTTGGCGATCAGGCGCACGGTCGTCGTCTTGCCGTTGGTTCCGGCCACTGCGACGACCGGGACGCGCGCGTCGTCGCCGTCGGCGAACATATTGGCGATGATCGCTTCGCCGACCGCGCGGCCCTTGCCGAACGAAGGCTGCAGGTGCATACGCAAACCCGGTGCGGCATTCAGTTCGACGACGCCACCGCCCTGTTCCTCAAGCGGGCGCAGCACGTTGTTGCAGACGATGTCGACGCCGGCGATGTCGAGGCCGACCATCTGCGCCGCGGCGATCGCGCGCGCGGCAAAATCCGGATGGACGTCGTCGGTGACGTCGGTCGCCGTGCCGCCGGTCGACAGATTGGCGTTGTTGCGCAGGATGACGCGCGTGCCTTTGGCCGGTATCGAATCGGCGGTCAGTCCGTCGGACGCCAGGCGCGCGAGGGCGATGTCGTCGAAACGGATTTTGGTTAGCGAAGTGGCGTGGCCTTCGCCACGCCGGGGATCGCTGTTGACCTGATCGACGAGTGCGCGGACGCTGCTGACGCCGTTGCCGATCACCATCGGCGGCTCGCGGCGGGCAGCGGCGACCAGCTTGTTGCCGATCACCAGCATGCGATAGTCATAACCCGGGAGGTAACGTTCGAC
Organism: Burkholderiales bacterium; assembly: GCA_038248575.1. GTDB lineage: Bacteria > Pseudomonadota > Gammaproteobacteria > Burkholderiales > Rhodocyclaceae > Propionivibrio. Next base: position 3,924 of record JBBRXI010000279.1, read on the forward strand.
GAGCACTTCGTCGCTGATCTTCGCCGCGGTAGCGTAAGCGGCTTCGATCTGTTCACGCGTCGTCAGATTGACGGTGACC
>JBBRXI010000280.1:0-3986 GCA_038248575.1 Burkholderiales bacterium
ACCGCTCACCGGCTGGATACTCGCCGAAGGGCGCACGCGGCACGAGGAGCGGCGGCGTAGATGGGCGTTGCGGTCATCGGCGATGGCTTTGCGGGAGTTCTGGATAGCTGTGATTATATACAGTAGTAAGCGCTTGGCAAGGTACTGTGTCCGCTCGCGCCCGGCGCAGTCTTCGCCGCGCGTCGGCCGGCGTTTAAGCGCCGGCAGTTTTTTCCTGTGCAGCCGGCCGCGCAAGGCGCTGCGGGTAATGCTACGGAGTGAGCGTGACGCCCGGCAGAAAATCGATCCCGGTGCGCCGTTTAAGTTCGGCATAGCTGATCGGCGGCGATCCGCGCGCGGCGTTGTCGTTCTCGTGCCAGTAGGCCCAGGCGCGATTCTTCTGTTCGTCATAGACGAGCTTGTATAGATACTTCGGAACATGGACGTGGCCCGGGCCGATGCGCGGACTCTCGGCGATGCTCGGGGCGAAGAACGGACCGGTGATGACGTAGACGTCGCCGGTCGCGCGCGCCGCGTACTTGCGCGTTGCCTGCTCAACCGACTTCGCCCAGGGGCCGCGATTGTGCTCAGGAGCTTGCGGCACCATATTGGCCAGCGAGAAGCTCTGCGCCATGGCCGCCGCGCTGCGCATATCGCCCGCCGGCGCCATGTGGCCACGGTCGAAACCACTGCCGAGGTAGTCCTCGAGCGTCGCACGTTCGGCCGCAGGCAGGCGCGCGTCGGCAAAAAATCGGTTCGTGCGTTTCTCCTGCGCTTCGGCCATCGTTTCAGCGCTTAGCCTTTCGGCGACAAAAACCGGCGTCTTGCTTTCGCCGGAATGGAGAATAGCGAATGCGTCGTAGCACAGCGCCCGGTTACGCTCGCGCGGGGCGAGCACCGGCGGCTTTCCCTTGGCGAAAAATTGCCGGCACGCCGAGAAGCTTTCGGAAGCGTGCACGGCGCCGGTAGAGAGTAGCGCGAAAAAGAGCGCCGCACCTGCGGTCGAAAAAAAGCGATACATGCGGCGTCCAGCACAAAGCAGGGATGGCAATGGGCGCTGATCATGCGGCACCCCACGGCCGGCTGATCGACGTTTTGCGTTGCAAGCGTGTGCTGGGCATGCTCACGCAGTACGGTCCGGCAACTTGGCGCTGTTGTTTTTTTCGCGAAGTCAGCGTTGGCCGTTGGCCGTTGGCCGTTGCACGGCGCTGCGGCGGCGCATTCTAGCACGCCGCGAGCGCCTGTCCGTAGGCTGACGTTTGGGTTTCTACTGGCCACGTGGGCCACCGTGTCGCATACTTCGCAGAGTATTGAACGAGGGGCGAAGAAATGCTACCAAAAGGGACGAACAGCATCACGCAATGAAGGTATCGGGAGAGATGGTATGACGTTCACAGAATCGATCAAAACCTGTTTTACAAAATATGCGACTTTCGACGGTCGCGCCTCACGTTCTGAATTCTGGTGGTGGTCGCTGTTCACCTTCCTCGCCTCGGCGGCGGCCGGCCTGATCAGCGGGACCTTGTCCCAGCTTTTCTCGCTTGCGGTCTTGCTGCCTTCGCTCGCCGTCAGTGCCCGTCGCTTGCACGATACTGACCGCAGCGCATGGTTCCTGCTGCTCTGGTTTATCCCGGTTTTCGGCTGGATCGTTCTGCTGATATGGGCCATACAGCACGGCAAAGAGCCGAATCGGTACGGCCCGCCGGTGTAAGCCACGCGGCGCCGAGCGGCGCACCGCCTGGACTCGGGAAATCAGGAAAGCGTCCACCGCGTGCGCCTCTCGCGCTGGCTGGCAGCCGAACGCCTTGGGGATGCGCCTTGCTCGTCCACCACTATGGCAAAGGCGGCGGGCGATATCCGAATCGGAGTTTCGGGTTGGCGTTACGAGCCTTGGCTCGGTGTGTTCTATCCGCCCGGACTAGCCTCGCACGACGAACTCGCCTTCGCGTCGCGCGAACTGCTCGGCGATCGACTTACTCCCTACTCTAGGCAAGATTGCGCTTGATGTTCCACACACCGTAACCCTGACAGGTCGGCATCATCTCGACAATGTTGATATTGACGTGCGGCGGCAGCGTGGCGACCCACAACGCCGCTTCCGCGATGTCGGCCGCGGTCAATGGCTCGGTGCCCGCGTAGACCTTGGCTGCAGCGTCATCGTTGCCGCGAAAGCGCACGTTCGAAAACTCGGTGCCGCCACACAGGCCCGGTGCGATATTCGTTGCCCGCACACCGGTCCCGGCCAGATCGGCGCGCAGGTTGCGCGTGAACTGGTCGACGAAGGCCTTGGTCGCGCCATAGACGTTGGCGCCCGGCATCGGTGTTGCGCCGGCGACCGAGCCGATGTTGATAATTGTCCCGCTATTGCGGGCGACCATCTCCGGCAACAACGCGTGCGTCACGGCGACGAGACCCTTCACGTTGGTGTCGATCATCGTCTCCCATTCATCGAGCGAAGTGAGCTGGGCCGGCTCGAGCCCGAGCGCCAGACCGGCGTTGTTGATCAGCACGTCGATCGGTTTCCAGGACGCCGGCAGGTCGGCCAGCGCGCGAGCGATTGATGCCTTGTCGGTGACGTCCATGCACAGTGGCAACAAATTGGCGCCGAGCTCCCGGTGCAGGTCGGCGAGCTTTTCGTAGCGCCTTGCCGTGGCAATCACCCGGTCGCCGTGGCCAACGAATCGGCGCGCCATCTCGGCGCCAAAACCGGCGCTTGCTCCTGTGATCAATACGATCATCACACGCTCCCTTAGTATTTTGAATCGATCGAAAAGCGCTTTGCCCAACGCGGGTGGCGCAATTTGCGGCACGCCAAAACTACGCTTTGCCGCATCTTGCAAGTATGAGGTGAGGGCTTGCCTCACACAACAACTGATGCTGTCTGCAGCGGCGTCGGGCGGAAAGGGAGCCACACAATGTTCATACGCCAATCCACATATCCCGTATATCGGTTGGTGCGAAATAGCGACCCTTTCAAGCAAGAGGTCGGCGTGGATTTTGGCTATTCCCTCCCGCAACTGGAGCGCAAGGCATTGGATGTCGCCGAATGGCCATTGCCGTTTTTCCTACGACGATGAACGGCACGCGACCACAATGGACCGCCCGTGCCGTGATCCGATCCGCACGACAGCGGCAGACGACGGCTCGCCACGCAGCGTGTCGCTGGTCAAAATGCTCTCTGGAAATCGCCTTGGACGGGGACGTGAAAACGGCAGGGGTGACCATTGCGCTGGTCATTCTGCCTTGCGTCGCTGCGAGTTTCGGGGTTAAGGCGTTGGCTGTGGTGAGTAGCGTCGGCGCGACCTTGATGCCGCGCGTCGCGGCGGCCTGCGAACTTCTGGTAGCCCTCGCGGCATTTGCCCCGCAGTAAAAGAAAAAGGGTCAGACCATTTCTGATCTGACCCTTCGTCTTGCCGCTGTTCTGGCGCGCCCGGAGCGATTCGAACGCCCGACCCCTTGGTTCGTAGCCAAGTACTCTATCCAGCTGAGCTACGGGCGCTACGTTTTCAAGCCGCGAATTATACATAGGTGGTTCACTGAGCTCAAGCCATTTCTCGAGATTTCTCGAGATTCGATTCTTTCTCGCTCTCCGTCTCGTGGCTGGTCTGCGGCAATGCCGGGGTGCACGTGGGCCATGGTAGAAAACACCAGACCAAGTCCGTCCGGCGGTGAGGGTGACGCTAATGGCTTGTTCGGGTCGGCACGTCAGGATCGCCAATCGGTATCGGGCGAAGGTAGTTTTATTGCTTATTTCGCGAAAGGGTGTTGACGTCGATCCGACGGTTCGCTATAGTTCGCCCCCTTGCAGCGACGGCAGGTCTTTTCGGAAACGAAGCGATCAGCCAATAACTGCAAACAGTGTTGACGAGAGAGTGGGAAGTTTGTTAGAATTCTCCCTCTTTACCGGACGCGGGGTGGAGCAGTCTGGCAGCTCGTCGGGCTCATAACCCGAAGGTCACAGGTTCAAATCCTGTCCCCGCAACCAAGCAGTACGCTCTTTAAAAATC
>JBBRXI010000281.1:0-3981 GCA_038248575.1 Burkholderiales bacterium
CCATGTTCAACAGACTCGATGTTTTCGGCCGCAAGGAGAACCCCCCGGCCCCAACGCAGAACCGCCGCGACGCGGTACCCGTCCTGAATTCGACGAGCCTGGCCAACTCGACGAGCGCCGAACGCAGCGCCGCTGCAGCCAAGGTTGGTGCCGCCAATTCGCCGATCAGCCAGCCGAGCGCGGCAAGCCCCGACGCGGCGACGGCGCACACCGTCGCCAACGCGCCGGCTTCGCTGAGCCGCGATTTGGCGGTCGGCGAGGAAGAGCCCGGAGCGCGCCTGCTTGTCGGTCGCGACGTCAAGCTCAAGGGCGCCGAAATTCTCGACTGCGATACGCTGGTCGTTGAAGGCCGTGTCGAGGCGACGATGGACAGCCGGCTACTGCGCATCGCCGCGAACGGCTCGTTTGCGGGAAAAGTCAGCATCGATGTCGCTGAGATTTACGGCAGCTTCGAGGGCGAACTGACGGCGCGTTCGCAACTCGTCATCCATTCGACCGGGCGCGTCAGCGGGACGATCCGTTTCGGCAAGCTGGTCGTCGATGAAGGCGGAGAACTCAACGGCGACATCAGCGTGATCTCAAGCAAGTCGGCGGCGCCGCAAGTCGTGCGCCCGGCCGCCGAGGGTATTCCAACGCGTAGCGCCAACGCCGGGTGAGCGGCAAAAAATGGAAACTGCCCGTGCCGAAATCCATCCACCTGCTTGCGAACCCGACCTGGAACCCTGCTTAACGATAAGTTCTTCAACCCTGCCCGTGCCCGCCGCCGAGTTTGCTGCTGGCGACCAGGCCTTGGCGTCGCTTCGCCCCCTGTGGAACCGGCTCGGGTGCACACGCGGCTTTGACATCCGCCTGGCCCACAGCGCCGAGCAGCAGCGTGCGGTCAATGCGTTGGTGCAGCGACGCTACGCCTGGCGCGGCTACAACACCGAGGCGCTGGCACCACGTGGCGATATGTCAAACCCGGCCACCCCGGCCAACCGGCTGACCATAGGGGCTTGGCGGTACAACGAACTGGCGGCGACACTGACGGTGTCCCTTGACGGTGGCCAGGGGCTGCAGAACGATGCACTCTACGCCACCGAGCTCGCCCGTTTGCGTCGTCCGGACCGCGTTCTTGGCGAAGTGTCGCGGCTTGCCGTCGATCCCGATTTCAGTTGCCCCGAACTGCTGATGGCGCTCTTTCGCTCAACGCTGCGCTCCGCCCGGGACCTGGGCGCCAGCGACCTCGTGATCGGCGTCAATCCGCGCCATGCCGGCTTCTATCAGCTGCAGTTCGGCTTTCGCAAGATCGGCCGGCGCAAACAATGCGGGCGGCTCGCGGCGCCCGTCGTTCTTCTCCATTGCGCGCTCAACGATCTGGCGCTGCTGGCGGCCGGACCAACCGGCGCTTTGACGTCAGTCTAAAAAGCGGTGCACTCAATCGCGGACCGTCCGGTGCCAGAGACGATCGCGGTTGCGCGTGATATAGACGCCGGCGAAGACGCCGGCGGCGCCGACCGTCTGCAGGATGCCGAAGGTCTCGTCAAGCAGCAGGTAGGCGGTGATCACCGCGAAAACCGGCGAGAGGTTATTGAAGATCGCGACGCGCGACGTACCGATAATGCCGGTGCCCCAGATCCACAGGAAATTGCACAGACATAATCCGACGACGCCCGAGAACAGCACGCTCGCCCAGGCCACCGCCGGCACCTCGGTCCACGCGACGCTGAACATGCTCGGCAGCGATACCGCGAGGAGCAGGGCGCTGGTCATGACGATCACGCAGGCGGCGACCTGGTAGGTCGAGTAGCGCGCGAGGAGCTCGCGCGAAAACACCGTGTAGTACGCGTAACCGGCCTGCGAGACGAGGATCAGCACCGTCCCGAGCAGGTGATTGCTGGCCAGGCTCACCCCGCGCCCGGCGCCGACGACGATCAGCGTGATCCCGCACAAGGAAAAGGCAATGCCGACGAGAACCGGCCGGGTGATCGTCTCGAAGCCGAAAAATTTGTTGAGCAGGAGAACGCTGAGCGGCATCAGGCAGAGCATGAACGAGGCATTGCCCGCGGTCGTCCGCGCGATGCCTTCGGTGAAAAAAATCTGGAACAGGAAAAAACCGAGCGTCGCGACGCGGGCGAATTTCCAGCGGTCGGCGCGTTCAATGCGCCGGGCGCTCCCCGATAGCCAGAGCGCAATCAGGGCGATGACGCTGGCGGCGATAAAGCGGGCGACGTTGTACGGTTGCGTCGGGATGTACTGCAGGCCGAGCTTGATCACCGGCGCATTGACGCCCCAGGCGACGGCGACAAGGACGAGGATGAACTCGGCAAGACGGCTTTTCTTGTGCATGCGGTGGGCAGTTGTTGGCGCCTGCGCGCAGGCAGCGCGACCGGCAGTTGGGCAGCGTAAACGCCCGGTACCCGGGCCGGCGTCATTCTACGCCGGGGCGCGCGTACCGGCCAGACTCAGCGTGCCGTCCACGGCACGATCGGCACCGTCGAGATGCTGTTGGCTGGCGCGCCGTCGATCAGCTTGCGGCTGATGGCGAGGTACACCAGCGTGCGGTTGGCCTCGTCCCAGAGACGCATGACGCGTGTTTCCTTGAAAAAAACCGAGGTGTCCTCGGTAAACACCGTTGCCTCGCGCGGTAGCTTGTCGGGCAGCGTAATCGGGCCGGTCTGCCGGCACGACAGCGAGAACTGCGATGGGTCCTGCGCCAGACCGAGGCTGCCGCTGACGCCGCCGGTCCGCGCCTGGCTGACATGGCAGGTGACGCCGGGGATTTTCGGGTCGGCGAACGATTCGACACAAACCTTGTGGTTGGCGCCGATCAGCTTCCATTCGGTCGTCACGCAGCCGATGTTCGCGGCGAGTGCCGAAGTCTGGAGTACGAGTAACGAGACGAAGAGCGCGGTCTTGGGTTTCATGGTCTTGGCCAAATTCGGTAAGCAGTTGAGCGAGCGCCCGGCCGAACGCCGGGTGAAGCGAGAACATAAAAGGCAAACAAAGGCAAATAAAGGCAAACGACATGCCAGTCTAGCGCGGGCGATCGTGTGGCGCCCGTGGAAAGCAACATTGGCAGCGAAACGCGGTCGAAGCGACTACGCTGAGTGCCGTTAGGGAACAACGCCAGCCACGATGGCTGGCAGCCGCAGCATCCTGGGCCGTCCGGCTCTAAGTAATGCATAGGGGGCAGAAGATGAACCGTCGCACCACCTTGGGATCGCCGATTTCCGCCAGCGAGATCACTCCGCGCGCCGTCTTCGAGGAGCGGCGTACGCTGATTCGTGCTGCGGCGGCGGGCGTCTTTGGCGCCGCGCTGGCGCCGTGGTTCTCACGCAGCGCCTTCGCGCAGACTGGTGGCCAACGGACCAAACTGCCGGCCAAGGCGAACCCCCAGTACCTGCTCAAGGACAAACTGACGCGCTACAAGGACGCGACCACGTACAACAACTTCTACGAATTTGGCACCGACAAGGCCGACCCGGCGGCACATGCCAAGACACTCGTCACGCGGCCGTGGACCGTTGCCATCGAGGGCGAGGTCAAGAAGCCGCGCGTCTACGACATCGACGAACTGCTCAAGCTGGCGCCGCTCGAAGAGCGTATTTACCGCCTGCGCTGCGTCGAAGGCTGGTCGATGGTGATCCCCTGGAACGGCTTTTCGCTCGCGGAGCTGATCAAGCGCGCCGAGCCCAACTCGAAGGCGAAGTATGTCGAATTCCTCACGCTGATGGACGAGAAGCAGATGCCCGGGCAGCGCCTGCCGGTGCTCGACTGGCCCTACGTCGAGGGCTTGCGTATGGACGAGGCGATGCATCCGCTGACACTCCTCACGTTCGGCTTGTACGGCGACGTTCTGCCGAACCAGAACGGCGCGCCCGTGCGTGTTGTCGTGCCGTGGAAGTACGGCTTCAAGAGCGCCAAGTCGATCGTGCGCATCCGCTTCACCGAAACCGAGCCGAAGACGGCATGGAACAAGGCGATCTCGCATGAGTACGG
>JBBRXI010000282.1:0-3967 GCA_038248575.1 Burkholderiales bacterium
CGATGAGATGTACGAATTGGACAAGAAGACGAAACAGCCCGCACAGCACGCGGACGGCTCGTTCAAGGCCAAGACCGCGCATACGCTGAACCCGGTGCCGCTGATTCTTTACGACAATGTGAGCGCCGGCAAGCTGGGTTTGAAGCAGTTGCCGACAGCAGGCCTTTCCAACCTCGCGGCGACGACGGCCAACCTGCTCGGTCTCGAAAAGCACGTCAAGTGGGACGAAAGCCTGCTCGAGATCAAGCGTTAACCTGAGCCGCTATGAACGACTCACGTGTCGAAGATCGAAGTGGTCGTCGCCTGGCGACAGGACGTGCAGGACGGCACGCCCCTATTCGATCTTTTTCAGGTAGTCCTTGGTAAAAACCTTGTCCGGCAGGTCGCGCAACTTCATGCCACCATATTCAAGTACGGACACTTCGCCGCTCTTCAGCGCGTCTTCCATGACCAGGCGGGTCGGACGCTGGCGGCCTTCCATCAGGCGGTAGCTTTCATATTTGCAGGTTTTCAGCAAGCGGTTCGAGAGCGAGTAGAACTCCGCTTTCAGCGGCGCGTTGTCCTTTTGGCGAACCCAGTAAACGACACGCTGATAGGTGACGCCGCGGTCCACGGCGCTCAGTTCGAGGACATGATATTCTTCGCCGCCGATCGTTTCGTTGCGCACGATCTTTGGGTTGTAGTCTGCCGCAAAGTTGGCGCGTGCCAAGTCTCCGTTGGCGACCTGGCCGGTCAGGCGCTGCGAAAGCCCGAGGCGAATCGGCTGCGAGACGTCGGGCATGAACACCCACAGATCCCTGCCCTTCATCAGCATGATCTGGCCCCGTTCCGACGCCGGTTCGGTTACCATGACGATGGTATTGGAATTGCCTTTCGACAGGATGCGGTACTTGCGCATCTCGCCGTCCTGTCCCGACTGGGTCGTGGCGATGCTGACGTCGACCTGGAAACCGGCGCCGGGAAAGCGCACGAGGTCGGCTTTTTCGACGATGCTGCGCGCAACGAGGTCATCAGCCGGGGCCGCGGACGGGTTGTCCTGAGCGTGGCTGGGAACGATGAAAAACAGGAGAGAAAAGACGGCAAGCAGCGCTGTTGCCTTGACACTTCGATGGCTAATGGTCATGATTTCCTTGGTCCTAAACTTGCAATACAGAGTCCGTCGCGCGGGCAGAGAGAGTAACGATGAGTGTGGTTCGCATTGAGCACGTGTACAAGGATTATCTGCTAGGTGATCAGAAAGTCCAAGCGCTCAAAGACATCACGCTCTCGTTCGACCCGGGCGTTTTTCTGGCGATCGCCGGTCCGTCCGGCAGCGGCAAGACGACGCTGCTCAATCTCATCGGTTGCATCGACAAACCCACCAGCGGCAAGATATTCATCAACGACGAGGACGTCGGCGACAGGACGGCTGATGAGCTTGCCGATCTGCGCAGCCGAACGATCGGTTTCATTTTTCAGACCTTCAATCTGCTGCCGGTGCTGTCGGCCGCCGAAAACGTCGAATATCCGCTGCTGCAGCGACACGACGTTTCAGCGAGCGAACGGAAGAAGCGCGTCGCTTATTTTCTCAATATCGTCGGTCTTTCAAAGTTTACGCATCACCGTCCGAACCAGTTGAGCGGCGGGCAACGTCAGCGTGTCGCTATCGCCCGGGCGCTGGTGATTCGTCCGTCGATAGTCCTTGCCGACGAGCCGACGGCTAACCTCGACCACCATACCGGCGAGGAAATTCTTGAGCTGATGAAGCAGATCAACCGAAGTTTCAAGACGACATTCATCTTCTCGACGCACGACAAGCGCGTGATCGCCAAGGCTGACCGCCTGGTGCGGGTCAACGATGGCGAGGTTGTCGTGCTCGGCGTGCGCTCGCAGGCCAAGTGGTCGCTTGCCCGCCACCGTCCCGCGCTGGACCCGCCAGGGGAGCACTCGTCAAGTAGTCGATAAACCTTGTAGCGAACAACACGAACCGGCCGGGAGCCGGGAATAATTATTTTCAGGGAAGACGACGATGGACGACAAGCGATGCAACAACACCCGCAGCCTGGCGCTTTTAGCGCTGACTTTTGCTGCTGTCCCGGCCTTGGCGCAGCCCGTCGCCGATGCATCAAGCGGACGTCTGCCGGCAAACGGCATCGACTTGTCGCGTCGGTACGCCGCACCAGCGGCTGCGCCGTATCTGCTTGTTGCGGCGTCAGACAAGGCGGCGAAGCCGGGGGGGCTTGATGCACTGTTCGACGACGACGACGATGCGGCGCCTGTTGAAGCGGGTACCAAGGCGGTGGCGGGCCAAGAGAGGAAGGGAGCGTCTTCGAGCGGAATAAAAGGTTTTCTGCAATACGAAATGGCGCGCACGACGCAGTCGCCCGTCCATTGGTCCAAGATGCTGACGCGCGCCGAACTCAGTTCGCAAGGCACGCTGAGCGAGGGGGTCAAATGGAAGCTTGGCGCGCGCATGGACTACGACGCTGTCTACAGCCTTTACGATTATTACCCGTCGGCGGTTGCCAAAGATCAGCGCTTTAATGTGACGTTGCGCGAGAACTACCTTGATATCGGCCGCGGCGACTGGGATTTCCGCCTCGGCAAACAGCACGTCGTGTGGGGCGAAATGGTCGGACTCTTCTTTGCCGACGTTGTTTCCGCCCGCGACCTGCGCGAATTCATCCTGCCCGAGTTCGACGTCATGCGTATCCCGCAGTGGGCGGCGCGCGCCGAGTACTTCAAGGACGATTTCCACGCCGAGCTGCTGTGGATTCCCGTCGCCTCTTACGATGAAATCGGCAAGCCGGGGGCGGAATTTTACCCGGTTTCGGCGTCGGCAATTCCGGGTGTCACCGCGCGCTTCCGGGGCGAGGAGCGGCCGTCGCGCAGCCTGTCAAATACCAACTATGGCGTGCGCCTGTCGACGCTCAAGGCCGGCTGGGATGTCTCCGGTTTCGCCTACAGCAGCATGGATATTGCGCCGACCTTCTATCGAGAATTGGTGCTTGGGCCGCAGCCGACGGTGATTTACGAGGCGCGACACTCGCGCATCAACCAGTACGGCGGCACGCTGGCCAAGGACTTCGGAGACGTCGTTCTCAAAGGCGAGGCGGTGTATACGCGAGGGCGCCGCTTCGTCGTTACGCGGGTGAGCGATGCGGACGGCGTGACCGGACAAAACACGCTCGACTGGGCGATCGGACTCGACTTCAGCCTGCCCGCCGAAACGCGACTCAATGTGCAGATTTTTCAGCGCGACTATTTCGCGCATGATGCCGATCTCATTTACGACCAGCATGAGAGCGGCTACAGCCTGCGCGTGAACCACAAGATAACCGATAAGCTCGAAGCCCAGATGGACTGGATCGCGAGCGTAAACCGGACCGATTGGCTCATGCGCCCGCGGGTGACGTGGAATTTCGAACGGAACTGGCGACTCGCCGTCGGAGCGGACGTATTTAAAGGGCCGCCACTCGGCCTCTTTGGCCAGTACAACAATCGCGATCGCGTCTACTCTGAAGTGCGCTATAGCTTTTGATCGGCGACTTACGCCGCGGGTGTCGCTCCGCCCTGCTGATGAATGGACTCGGCATCGTCTGAAGCGTCTTGTGGCGGTTGCTCTGAAAGCTTTCGCGCCGCGTCCCGGCTGACATTTTCCGGGCCGTGCGCAAAGCGCGACTCGAGGAAGCGCGTCGCGTTATCGAGGTCGCTGTAGATCACTCCGCCGCACAGCGCGGACACGAACTTGCGCCAGGCAAGGTCGGGCTGATCGATCTGGAAGCCGTACAGTCCCCGCGCCTCACTGCGTTTTTCGCGCACGATGAAAACGTTGATCCGTGAGACGTCGGCGTGGCCCAGCGTAATGATCGCCTCGCACCGGGCATTGACCGGCAGCGGCTTGTGCGCGACCGCTTGAAAACCGACGAGCGATACTTCGATCACGCGGATCGCTATATTCTCTGCGGGCCCTTTGGCCGTTGGGCAG
>JBBRXI010000283.1:0-3964 GCA_038248575.1 Burkholderiales bacterium
CATTCCTTGTTCCGCGCGCCTGGCGTGCTTGTCCGTTTCCGGTGGTCCACTGATGCTCTCTCCAGGCAACGATCCGATGACCTCCACCGAACGCCGCGCCGGGGTGGGACTGGCGTCGATTTTCGCCCTGCGCATGCTCGGCCTGTTTCTCATCCTGCCGGTCTTTTCGGTCGCCGCACAGCGTTTGCCCGGCGGCGACAACCTGACGCTGGTCGGCATCGCGCTCGGTGCCTATGGGCTGACGCAGGCGATCTTCCAGATTCCCTTCGGCATCGCGTCCGACCGCATCGGGCGCAAACCGGTGATCGTTTTCGGCCTGCTCGTCTTTGCCCTCGGCTGCTTCGTCGCTGCCTTTGCCGACGACATCTACATGGTCATCGCCGGACGCATCCTGCAGGGCGCCGGTGCGATCTCGGCGGCGGTCACCGCGCTCGCCGCAGACATGACGCGCGAGCAGCATCGCACCAAGGTCATGGCCATGATCGGCTCGTCGATCGGCGTCGTTTTTGCCGGCTCGCTGGTCTTTGCGCCGATGCTCTACGCGCTGATCGGTCTGTCAGGACTTTTCGTCGCCACTGGCGTGCTCTCGCTGCTCGCCATCGTTGTTGTCACCCACGTTGTGCCGCCCGCGCCGGCGCTCGTCCCCTCGCGCGGCGTTGGTCACGCCGAGATGCTGCTCGACCCGCAGCTGCTGCGCCTCAACTTCGGCATCTTCTCGCTGCATCTCATGCAGATGGCGATGTTCGTCGTCATTCCGTCGGCATTGACTTCGGTCGGCGGCGTGCCGCTTTCGGCGCACTGGAAAATCTACCTGCCAGCCGTTCTCGTGTCGTTTGTACTGATGGTTCCGGCGATCATCTACGCCGAGCGCCGGGCGCGCGTGAAAGAGGTTTTCGTCGCCGCCGTGGCGTTGCTGCTGCTCACCCAAGTGGGTTTCGCATTCGGTCGCGCCAATTTCGTGCTGCTCACGCTGCTCGTTCTCGGCTTCTTTGTCGCGTTCAACATACTCGAGGCGATGCTGCCCTCGTTGATTTCGCGCTTTGCGCCGGCGCAGCTGCGCGGCCTTGCCCTCGGCGTCTATAACACGACGCAGGCGGCCGGGCTGTTCGCCGGCGGCTGGCTTGGCGGATACCTCGTGCAAAACGTCAGCGGCGACGCCGTTTTCATCGTCGGCGGTGTCATCGCGCTGATGTGGCTGGGCCTGGCTGGCTCGATGAACGCGCCGCCGTCGCGCGTTCATAGTCGGGCGGCATAAATTTTGCCAGGAGGCGATGGTGCCGGCGAGTGTCGTGCGGGAAGACGTTTATAATCCGCCGGTTTATAATCGGCACTTGAATACCCCTTTCATGGAGGCAATATGGCTTCGGTCAATAAAGTGATTCTCGTCGGCAATCTTGGGAAAGACCCCGAAATTCGGTACATGACGAATGGTGACCCGGTGGCGAATGTGACCATTGCCACTTCCGAGTCTTGGAAAGATAAGGTTAGCGGCGAAAAGAAGGAACTGACCGAGTGGCATCGACTTGTTTTTCGCAGCAAGCTTGCCGAGATCGTCTCGCAATACCTCAAAAAGGGTTCGTCAATTTACGTCGAAGGTCGGATCCGGACGCGCAAATGGCAGGACAAGGAAGGCCAGGAGCGCTACACGACAGAGATCGACGTCCGCGAAATGCAGATGCTCGGCGGTCGCGGTTCCGCTTCATCGTCGGAGGGCGAAGCCGAATACGGCGGCAGCATGCCATCGAAACCGGCGCAGCCGGGGCGCACGGCACCAGCGCAAAAAGTCCAAAGTTTTGAAGACATGGACGACGACATTCCGTTCTGAAATATATCTGCGATCGGTTTTGTTAAGTTTTATGAAAGAAGCCCTGCCAGTGCAGGGCTTCTTTCATTTTTGACGGGGAAAATTAGTGTCAATTTTTTCGTCGGTAGGCCTGGTAACGTGACACCTTGAAAAACGTAAAAAGTTTATCGCGCTGATGGCGCTCTGCGGATCGCGCGTGATCAGCGCGACGACTTGCTGCTGGGCCTCGGGAAGCGTCGGATGCTTTTTCTGCAGTTGCCCACGCAGGCGGCGGGGCAGGCTATTTCATATTCTCAGAAGCGGGTGGTCACGGCGTCGATGACCGCGTAACTATCGTCCACGACAGGCAGCCAGCGCCATTTGTCGAAGGTCGTGCACGGATGCGATATGCCCAGGCCGATCAGATCACCGACCGCCGGCCCGGGTTCTCCCGCCGGATAGTGCAGGTAGGCGTGCTGGTCGTTGAGCGCGGTCAGCTGCCAGATTGCGCCGATCGGGTGCGGCAAGGCGTCGCCCGGCCGGTGGTGATAGAGTGCGACGGGCAACTCGAGATCGTAGGAAATATCCCGCTTGCCGCACGTGAGGATCGCCAGGCCCGGTTCCGGGCACGACTGCACCATCGCCCACACCTCGATCGCCGGCTGGAGACTGGCGCTGCGTTCGATCCGCTCTTCGACCTTGTGCAGCAGGCGCATGTACGAGCCGTGGTCGTGCGTCACGTAACAGCCCGAACGCAGAATGCCGATAACCGGTTTGGACAAGACCGGCAGCAGGCCGTCGGTGACGAGGTCGAAGAGCGCCGAGCCGCCGGCGGTGATCAGTACCTCGTCGTCGGCAAAGTAGCCGCGTCGGTCGCATTCGCTGGCCGCCTCGGCGACGCGCTGCATCAGCGCGCCGACCGCCTCGCGGTCATGCGTCGTATCGCCCTGCTTGACGCTGCCTTCGTAACACTCGATGCCGCCCAGACGCAGCGCCGGGCTGGCCTCGATTCGCGCGGCAAGCGCCAGCACCTCCTGGCGCGTTCGGCAGCCGGTACGCTTGCCGGCAATGCCGATTTCCAGCAGGCAGTCAAAGCCAACGTCGACGCCGCGTTGCTCCTGCCAGCGCTCGATGCGCTCGATCTGGGCCAGGGAATCGACGAGGAACCACACCCTGAGACCTGTGTCGGCGGCCAGCATCGCGGCGAGCCCGTCGAGATCGGCATCGCAGACCACCTGATTGGCAATCAACGCCCGCTTGATGCCTGACTCGAGGCCGACGCCGAGCTGATAAACGGTGGCGAATGAAAGACCCCAGGCCCCGGCGTCGATTTGCCGCCGATACAGTTCGGGGGACATCGTCGTCTTGCCGTGCGGTGCGATCTCGACGCCGCGCGCGCGGGCGAAAGTCTGCATCCAGTCGACGTTATGGCGAAGCGCCGAATCGCGCAGCACGGCGATCGGAAAAGGCAGGTCGCCGGCCAGGATGTTCCAGTGCCGAGCGGCAATTTCATCGAGTCGGCAAGGCGCTGCGGCGGGCGGGAACCCCTTATAGCGGGGGTCAAGAATGACCGGTGTGTGACTGTTCGCGTTCATGGTTCAGTCCTTGTAGATGGCAAGTCCGGGTCGTTGAGCAGGCAGGTGGAAAACTGCCACGGCCGCCAGGGCGCGCGGGGCGGACCAGAGCGGCAGGGTGAAGGCCGTCAAAGAGAGCAGGCGGTGCAATAGTTTACGCAGGAACCGGGTTTGCATGAGATCAACTCCTTGTTATAAGTGATGATCGCCGCGCGCAGCACGCGGTGCAAGGGGGTGTCGATTAACAGCGACTTTTGCCGACGAAAGTCCACCGCGGCGAGGCCTCCCCTAGGGTACGGTTACATCTTAAGGGTGCACTTGCGCAGTGTTTGCGCGCGTTCTTTTTGGATGCGACTATACAAATTGGCACAAGTGCAGCGCACTGCCTAACAACGAATCATCGCCGCCGGGAGACTACAATGCGGCCCATAACGGAAAGGAAAAACGACAATGATATTCGGTCACGTCAACGATCTTGATACGGCTTTCGCCTGGCTTCCGCGACCGCTCAGGAGCGCCGTCAGCCATCTTAAGGAAACCGATTTCCCCGCCTTGCCGGCCGGCAATTACGACCTGCATGGCCGCGATATCTATGTTCAAGTCATCG
>JBBRXI010000284.1:0-3912 GCA_038248575.1 Burkholderiales bacterium
AACAGATCGGCCTCGGTGGCGCGCTCAGCGCCGGCGCGACACTCGCCGGCGACTGGCGGGCGCCGACCGTCGACTGGCAAATCCGGTCGCCGCGCCTTATCGTCCCGGGTGACCGGCAAGTGCACGGTCTCACCAGTCAGGGCCACTGGGAGCCGGCCGGCACGATCCACGGCGAACTGGCAATCAAAGCGCTCAAGGGCGGCGGCCTGCCCGCACTTGCCGACATCACGGTGCGGCTCGACGGCCAGCGCAGCCGGCATCGGCTCGACGCTGCGGCGACGTTGGACGGCCGTGGCGCTGTGCGTCTTGCCGCGAGCGGCGGACTCGACGCCGATCGGCAGTGGAGCGGCGAGATCGAGACGCTCGATTGGCGGGGGCCGTACGCTTTCCGCCTGCTGGCGCCGGCGCGGCTCGCGGCGGCCGCCGACCGCCTCAGCGTCGGCCGCGCGGCGCTGGCTGGCAAGGACTGGCAAGCGACGATCGACGATTTGCGCTGGGCGCCGGGCCGGCTGCAAACGAGTGGGCGCTTTAACGGCTTGCCGGCCGCCCTACTCGTCCCGACGACCGCAGCCTCGACGACCTTGCGCGCCGGCGGCGAATGGCGCATCGATTTTGGCAATAGCGCAGCGGGCAGCGTCCGCGTCTTTCGCGAGAGCGGCGACATCGTTGTCAAGGCGGGCGAGGAAGCCGTTGCGCTCGGCCTCGAGCGTTTCGAGCTCAGCGCAGACTTCACCGGACGTCAGGTCGAGTTGGTCGCGCACGCCTCGGGAAGCCGGCTGGGGAGCGCCGACGGACAGTTGTCGGCCGCGCTGCGCGTCGACGACGGTGGTTGGACGCTGGCCCGCGATGCGCCTTGGCAGGGCAAGGCCAGCCTCGACGTGCCGTCAGTCGCCTGGCTCAGTCCGCTGGCCGGCGAGAACATCCGCCTCAATGGCCGGCTCAACGTCCAACTTGCCGTCGGCGGCACGCCGGCCGCGCCGCAAAATAGCGGCCAGGCTTCAGGCAGCGGGCTGCGCGTTCGCCTGCTCGACTACGGACTCGACCTGGACGGCGTAACACTGCGCGTCGATCTCAAGGGCGAGACGGCGCAACTGCAGCGGCTTGAGTTCATTTCGCGCCCGACGCAGCGGCCGTCCGCTGGACGCATTGATTTCGCGCGCCTGACAGCAACACCGGGACGGCTCATCGCCGAGGGCGAGATCGGCCTCGCCAGCGGCAGCGGACGTATCGGCTTGCGCGCCGAACGGCTGACTGTGTCGCAGTTGCCCGATCGCTGGGTCATGGTGTCGGGCAGCGGCGGCGCGCGCATGTCCGCTGGCCGCCTCGCGCTCAGCGGTGATCTGCGCGTCGATGCCGCTTACGTCGAACTGCCTGCGCCGGGTCAGCCGACGCTGTCGTCCGACGTCGTCGTGCTCGGGCGCGACAAAGGCGCGCGACAAGCGCCCGGTGTTGGCCTTGAGCTACGCATCGATCTCGGAGAACAAACCTATTTTCAAGGTGCCGGCGTGAGCAGCCGCCTGGCCGGCGGGCTCGAACTGGTCGCCGACCAGCGCGGCACGCTGCGCGCCACCGGATCGATACGCACGGTCGATGGCAGCTTCGAAGCCTACGGCCGCGAACTTGCCATCGAGCGCGGAATTGTAAACTTCACCGGTCCGCTCACCGATCCGATACTTAACGTGCGCGCGGTACGTCGCAATCTGCCGGTCGAGGCAGGCGTCGAGGTCAGCGGTCGCGTGAGCGAGCCGACGATCAGACTGGTCTCCGAACCCGAGGTACCGGACGCCGAAAAGCTCTCGTGGATGATCCTTGGACGGGCACCGAGCCAGGGCATCGGGTCAGCGGACGCCGACCTGCTGCTGTCGGCGGCGATGGCCTTACGCGGTGGTGGACCGGGCAAGGGCCCGCTGCAATCACTGACGCGCGGATTGGGCCTCGACGAATTATCGATCGGCTCGGCCGGTTCTGATAGCCGTAGCCGTTTCCCGACGTCGAGCGTCGCCGGGACGTTTGGCGCGAACACCACGGCCAGCGGGCAGATTGCAACCGTTGGCAAGCGCATTGGCGAGCACGCCGTGCTCTCTTACGAACGCTCGCTGGCCTCGGCCGAGAACGTCGTCCGGCTCACCGTCGACTTAAGCCGTAGCCTCTCGCTGATCGGGCGCGTCGGCAGCGAAACAGCGATCGGCCTCTTCTATACCTTCACCTTCGGCGGCCCGCCGGCCGCCGGCCGACGCCAGTGAGTCACGCCCGTAGTGCGGACGTTCTGGAGACGAGGCGCCTGACCGCGGATCGGCATGGCCTGCAGCGACCGCGTCGTCACGCTCTCCGGCAAGGTAGCGAGCGAAGGCAAAAGAACGCGCGCCGAAGGACGCCTCGTTTCTCGCCGGCTTCGAGCCTATCGTCAGCCGCATCGAAGTGGATCCGTTGATCTAAGCGCAACGAAACGGCAGATGATCGGCGGCTTCGTCGCGATACGCTTCGACCGCGCCGCCCTGGCGTTCGAGATGGCTGGCGATCAGCTTGCGCATCGCCGGATCGGCGATCCAGTGCAGTGAGCGTACGACGGTCGGCGTAAAGCCGCGCGCGATTTTGTGCTCTCCCCCGGCGCCGGGCTCGAAGCGAGGCAGCCCCTCGCGCAGGCAGTAGGCGATTCCCTGGTAGAAGCAGAGCTCGAAATGCAGGCTGTGGTAGTTTCCGCGGCAGCCCCAATAGCGGCCGTAGAGCGCCTCGTCGCTGCGAAAGCACAGCGCGAGCGCGACCGGCTGGCGGCCGTCGCGGGCGATGAAAGCGACCATCCGTCGGCCCAGCGTTTGCGCGAGATCGGCAAGACAATCCGGTGTCAGTACGGGAAGATTGCCGAATTTGGCGAAGGTTGAGGCATAGAGGGCGTGCAGCAGCGGCCACTCGGCGCTGTCGATTTCATCACCGTGCCGCTGTTCGATGAGCAGCCCGCTCTCGGCGGCGCGCCGGCGCTCGGCCCTCACCTTGCGCCGCTTCTCGGCGGTAAAACATGCCAGATAGTCGTCAAAATCGCGGCACTCGCCCGCCAGCCAATGGAACTGGACATTATGGCTGGTCAACAGGCCCGCCTCGGCGAGCGCCGGCCGATCGACCTCGTCGGGGAAAGCGACGTGCCACGACGACGCGCCATATTGCGCGGCCATTGCCTGCGCAGCGTCGATCAGCACCTGACGGATTGCCACCGCGTCGGGTCCAGGGGCGACCAGGACGCGCGGTCCGGCAGCCGGCGTGTGCGGCAGGCCGCTGAATAATTTCGGATAATACGCCCGTCCGAGGTGCTCGTAGGCCGACGCCCACGACCAGTCGTGGATGAAGTCGCCGTGCGAGTTGAAACGAAAATAGAGCGGCAGAATGCCGACGATGCCGCGCGAAGGGTCGCTGGCCACGAGGTGCTGCGCAACCCAGCCGAGTTCGCGACCGGCAGCGCCGTGGCGCTCGAGAATCGTCAAAAAGTCGGCGTTAAGAAACGGGTGACCGGGCGGGCAAAGCCGTGTCCATGCCGCGCGCGGGATGGCTGCGGCGGCGTTGCGTGTGGTCACGGTCAGCGTGGACATCGACGGGGCTCGGATGGCAACCGCTGTCCGAACCACCGGCCCGGCAATTGGTTCCCGCCAGCGATGCGTAAAGCAGCTTTGCTGCCTGCCCGATCGGCCGGACGAGTCACCGCCGATGCAGGTCTAGCTCGCGCTTGCAGGCGACGAGCACATGACACCCGCAATGCAGCGCGGGCATTGCAGCACCTTTCCCTGAGCGTCGGCCAGCGCGGGCAGGCAGCAAAGCTGCTTTACGCATCGCTGGCGGGAACCAATTGCCGGGCCGGTGGTTCGGACAGTGGTTGCCATCCGAGCCCCGTCGATGTCCACGCTCACCGTGACCACACGCAACGCC
>JBBRXI010000285.1:0-3911 GCA_038248575.1 Burkholderiales bacterium
CATAGAAACTTCGTGCTCCTGGCACGCCAAAGGAATTTCGCAGGAGCCCAGCTGCGCCAGGCGATACGGCGTTTGCACATCCACCGCCAATCGCGCAGAAAATCTGCGCTCCTACGAGGGGCGGCCGGGCTCGCTGTAAGAGCCCAGCTGCGCTGGGCGAAGCGACGCTTGAACGTCTTCCGCCGATGGCGCTGAAAATCTGCGCTCCTGTCATCCGGGGCGCGTGCACGGCGTCAATCCAGCACGTGCGAGACGAGGCCGTCGGCGAGCTTGGGTTCGAACCAGGTCGATTTGGGCGGCATCACTTCGCCGGCGTCGGCAACCGACATCAGTTCGCCCATCTGCGTCGGGACCATGGCGAAGGCGACGGCCATTTCGCCGCTGTCGACCCGGCGCTCGAGTTCGCCGAGGCCGCGGATGCCGCCGACAAAATCGATGCGCGTGTCGCGCCGCAGGTCGGCGATGCCGAGGATTGGGCCGAGAACGTGTTCGGAGAGGAGTGAGACGTCGAGCTGGCGCACCGGGTCGTGCACCGGGACGAGTTCCGGACGGATCGCCAGCCGATACCAGCTTCCGGCGAGATACATGGCGAACGTTCCGCTACGTGCCGGGGCGGCCGGCTGCGTCGACTTCTCGACGCTGCAGCGCTCGCCGACCGCTTTGAGGAAGGCCTCGGGCGAATGCCCGTTGAGATCGCGAACGACGCGGTTGTAATCCATGATGCGCATCTGGCGTGCCGGGAAAATGACCGCCAGGAAGTACTCGGCCGAGTCGTTCGCTTGCGGCCGATCCTGTACACGGCGCGCCGCGGCGACGCGCGACGCGGCCGCCGAGCGATGGTGGCCGTCGGCGATATAAAGATAATCCATGGCATTGATCACGGCGCTGATGCGGGCAACGGCTTGCACGTCGGCGATCAGCCATACGGTGTGGCGGATGCCGTCGTCGGCGGTCACATCGGCGATCGGAGATCCGGCGGTCGCCTGCGCGATCAGGCGCTCGGACTCCGCGCTGTCGGCGTGGGCGAGCAGCACCGGTCCGGTTTGCGCGTTGAGCGCTTCGATCTGGCGAACGCGGTCGTCTTCCTTGTCGGGCCGCGTGAACTCGTGCTTGCGAATGCGGTTGGATTCGTAAGCGGCGACCGACGCCGCGGCGATCAGGCCGGTCTGTGTGTGGCTGCCCATCACCAGCCGGTAGGCGTAGTAGCAGGGCTCTGCGTCGCGCATCAGGATGCCGCCGGCGATCAGCTGGCGCAGGTTCTCGGCCGACTTGGCATAGACCTCGGGCGCGTAGTGGTCGACCGATTCGGGCAGGTCGATCTCGGCCTTCGAGATGTGCAGGAAGGAGTACGGTTTGCCGGCCGCGCGCTGGCGCGCTTCGGCGCTCGAGAGAACGTCGTACGGCGGCGCGGCAACCGCGCTGGCGAGCTCGGGACGCGGGCGCAGGCCGGTGAAAGGGCGGATCAGCGGGGTCGTCACTCGGTGCTCCTCAGGGTAGCGGCATTCAGGAAAAACGCTTCAACGCAGAGGGCGCAGAGGAAAGCAATGAAAAATCTCTGTGTTCTCGGTGTCTCTGCGCACTCAGCGTCAAAAGCGGTTTATTGGTCATCGGTTGCGCATGGGCAGCACGTCGTGCAGCAGCGCGTCGGCCGAGCGCAACATTTTTTCGGTGGTCGTCCAATCGACGCAGGCGTCGGTGATCGAGCAGCCGTATTTGAGCTGGCTGCGGTCGTCGGGGATCGTCTGGTTGCCGGCAGCGATGTTCGATTCGACCATCACGCCGACCAGTGATCGGTTGCCAAGCCTTACCTGATTAATCACATCGGTCATGACCAGCGCCTGCAGTTCGGCGTTTTTGTAGCTGTTGGCGTGCGAGCAATCGACGACGATATTGGCCGGCAAGCCGGCTTTGACGAGCGCCTGCTCGGCGAGCAATACGCTGACCGTGTCGTAATTCGGGCGGCCGTCGCCGCCGCGCAGGACGAGGTGCCCATAGCGGTTGCCACGCGTGCGCACGATTGCCGTTCGCCCCTGGCCATTGATGCCGAGAAAACTGTGCGCCCTCGAGGCCGAGACGATGGCATTGACGGCGATGGCAACGTCACCGTTGGTCGCGTTCTTGAAACCGACCGGCGTCGACAGACCGGAGGAAATCTCGCGGTGCGTCTGCGATTCGGTCGTGCGCGCGCCGATCGCCGTCCACGCGATGAGGTCGCCGAGGTACTGCGGCGAAATCGGGTCGAGGGCCTCGGTCCCGGCGGGCAATCCCAACTCGGCGATATCGCGCAGGAACTCGCGCGCTTTCTGCATCCCCTGGTCGACGCGGAAGGAATCGTCCATGTCCGGGTCGTTGATGTAGCCCTTCCAGCCGGTCGTCGTCCGTGGCTTCTCGAAATAGACGCGCATGACGACGAGCAGCGTTTCGCTCACTTCGTCGGCCAGCGCTTTCAGGCGGCGCGCGTAGTCGAGACCGGCGACCGGGTCGTGGATCGAGCACGGGCCGACGACGACGAAAAGCCGCTGGTCCTGACGCTCGAGAATATTGCGCAGCGCTTCGCGCCCCTGCATCACGGCGCGTATCGCGGCCGGCGAGAGCGGTACGCTGGCGTGGATTTCCTCAGGCGATGGCATCGCGTCAAAGTCAAGAACGTTGACGTTTTCGATCAGGGGCGTCGCGCTGTTGCTGATATCGGGGTGGTTCATGGTTTGAGTTGCCTTAACAAGTCCTTGACCACCGCGACACGCTCGGCGAGCGTCGGCATCGAGCGCTTGAGCGACAGTTTATCCTGTCCGGCAAGGCGGTAGTTTCGGTTCTTCTGGATCAGTTCGATAATGCGCATCGGTTCGATCGGCGGATTCGGCTCGAAGTGCACGACGAGCTGCTCGGCGGTGGCGTCGAGCTTGACGATGCCGAGCGGCTTGCACAGCAGGCGCAGGCGGTGGCTGTCGAGCAGTGACTGCGCCTGCGCCGGCAGTTGGCCGAAACGGTCGACGAGTTCCTCGTGCATGGCGTCGATGTCGTCCTGCGACTCGCCATTGGCGAGGCGCTTGTAGAGCGTCAGGCGCTCGTGCACGTCGGGCGCGTAATCGTTCGGCAAGAGCGCCGGCGTGTGCAGATTGATCTCGGTGGCAAGACCGAGCGGTTGCGTCAGATCGGGTTCCTTGCCCTGTTTGAGCGCGGCGACGGCGCGGTTGAGCATTTCGGTAAACAGGTTGAAGCCGACTTCCTGCATTTCGCCCGACTGGTTCTCGCCGAGCACTTCGCCGGCGCCGCGGATCTCGAGGTCGTGCATCGCGAGGTAGAAGCCGGCGCCGAGTTCGTCCATCATCTGGATCGCTTCGAGGCGTTTTTTCGCCTGCTTGGAGAGCCCCGACTGATCGCTGCTCATGTCGCTGGCGGTCAGCAGGTAGGCGTAGGCCTGGTGGTGCGAGCGCCCGACGCGGCCGCGCAACTGGTGCAACTGGGCGAGGCCGAACTTGTCGGCGCGGTTGATGATGATCGTGTTGGCGTGCGGATTATCGATACCGGTCTCGATGATCGTCGTGCACAAAAGCAGGTTGGCGCGCTGCTGGGTGAAGTCGCGCATGACGCGTTCAAGTTCGCGCTCGTTCATCTGGCCGTGGCCGACGACGATGCGCGCTTCGGGCAGAAGCTTGGTCAGCTTCTCGCGCATGTTCTCGATCGTGGCGACTTCGTTGTGCAAAAAGTACACCTGGCCGCCGCGCTTGAATTCGCGCAAGAGCGCCTCGCGAATGATGCCGTCAGAATAGCGCGAGACGAAGGTCTTGGTCGCCAGCCGTTTTTGCGGCGCCGTGGCGATCACCGAAAAGTCGCGCAGACCCTCGAGTGACATGCCCAGCGTGCGCGGGATCGGCGTCGCCGAGAGCGTCAGCACGCTGGGCATGTCACTC
>JBBRXI010000286.1:0-3899 GCA_038248575.1 Burkholderiales bacterium
AAGATCCTGCAGAGCAAGAAGACCTTCGTCCTCAAACCCGAAGGCGGCACCCGACCGAACGTGTACTATGTTGGCAAGTACAGCGTCCGCGGCTGATTAGCGCATTGGTGTGCACCGGGGCGAGGATTCCTCGCCCCCTTTTTTTGGGAGCAGTGTGTTGAGCATCGACTTCGAAAAGGCGGCCGCGCAGGCCGACCTGTGCCGCCTGCTGGCGGCGTGTTATTACGAACCAGGCAGCGAATTCACGCAGGAACAAGTCTTCGAGGCGATGATTGCCGCGGCCGCTCGCATCGACCCGAGCCTGGCCGGACAGGCGCAGCAACTGAAAACGGCTTTTGACGCCGAGAGCGGGGAAAACCTGCTCGTCGACTACGCCAAGCTCTTCCTCGGTCCGGTCGGCACGCTCGCGGCGCCCTACGAATCGGCGTGGCGTGGCCAGGAAAGTGGCTCGCCGCTCGACCCGACGCTCGCCCTCGTCGATCTCTACGAGCAGGGCGGTTTCGAAATGGACCCCGAGTTTCGCGATCTGCCCGACCACATCGCCGTTGAGCTCGAGTTTCTCTATACCCTGCTCTTCGATATCGCCGCCGCGACGCAGTCCGGCGACGAGCCGGCGATGGCGCACGCGCTGGCCTTGCGCGCGGCGCTGCTCGATCAGCACCTCGCCTGCTGGATCGCCCCGTTTGCCGCCGCCGTCGGCAAAAACGCCGCCTGCGCCTTCTATCGCGAGCTCGCCGGACTGACCGAGGTCTTCGTCACGATGCAGAACGCGTCGGCGACGGCGAAACAATGAGCGACACGGCGCCGAAGGTTTTCATTTTCGTCGGCCATTCCGGTTCCGGCAAGACGACGCTGGTCGAGAAATTGTTGCCTGAACTCACCAGCCGCGGCCTCGTCGCGGCGACCATCAAGCACGCGCACCACAAGGTCGAGCTCGACCGCGAAGGCAAGGACAGTTGGCGCTACAAGAAGGCCGGCGCGGTGATGAGCATGCTGGTCACCGCCAGCGAACTGCAGATCGTCGCCGACGCCGTCGACCGGCGCGAGCCGGCGCAGCTGGCCGAGCGTTTTCTCGGCGAGGCCGATATCGTCCTTGCCGAAGGATTCTCGCTGGCGCCTGGCGAGAAGATCGAAATCCTGCGCCGCGCCTGCGCCAAGCCGCCGCGCTGCGCGATCGCCGACGGCCTGATTGCCATCGTCACCGATATGGACGAGGTCTATCCCGAGTTACCGCATTTCGCGCTCGACGACGTCGACGGGCTTGCCGACTTTCTACTCACGCGCGGCGCGGCGTAATTGCCTGCTCAGCCTTCGCCCGCCTAGCGGTGGGAATGCGGCTTTAAGCGCATCGGCTGGAAAAAAAGGCCACTCGAAAGTGGCCTTTTTCTCTGGTTTCCGGCCAATCGCTAGCGCAACAAGTTCGGCAGGACGGTGATGAACCACGGGAACATGGTCAGGACGAGCAGCGTCGCCAACAGCGCATACAGATACGGGAGGGACGCGGCCATGACGCGTTCGATTGGCACCTTGGTGATGGCGCTGGCGACAAAGAGGTCAAGACCGACCGGCGGCGTGATGCAGCCGATGGCGAGGTTCACGACCATCAGAACGCCAAAGAATAGCGGATCGATTCCGAGCGTCTTGGCAACCGGGAGGAAAATCGGCGTCAGGATGACGACCGCCGCGGACGCGTTGACCATCGTCCCGGCGACCAGGAGCAGCACGTTCATCGCCAACAGGAACATGAGCGGTGACGAGGTGATCGAGACGACAAACTCGGCGATCGCGTGCGGAATCTGCAGATTGGTCAGCAGCCAGCCGAAGACGTTGGCCGCGCCGACGAGCAGCATGATCATCGTCGTGCCGAGGACTGCCTGAAAAATGATTTGCGGGAAATCCTTGAACTTGAGTTCCTTGTAGATGAACAGGCCGACCAGGATGCCGTAAACGACGGCGACGGCCGCCGCTTCAGTCGGCGTAAAAATGCCGCCGTAGATGCCGCCGATGATGATCACCGGAGTGAGCAGCGCGAAGAATGATTCCTGGAAGGCTTTCAGTACGCCGATCAGCGAGAACTTTCCTTCGGGCCGAATACCGCGCTTCTTGGCCAGATACCAGCTGACGAACATCATCGACAGGCCCATCATGGCGCCGGGAATGAAGCCGCCGACAAACAGGTCACCGATCGAGGTATCGGCGATGACGCCGTAGACGACCATGGTAATCGACGGCGGGATGACGATGCCGACGACACCGCTCGAGGCGACGACGCCAGCGGCCCATTCGCGGCTATAGCCCTTCTTTTCCATTTCATTGACCATCGTCGTGCCGAGCGCGGCAGTGGTCGCTGCTGACGAACCGGAGATGGCGGCAAAGAAACAGCCGGAAACCGAAACCGTTTGCGCGAGGCCGCCGGTAAAGGAGCCGACCAGCGACTGCGAAAAAGAGACGAGGCGTTTGGTCACGCCGCCCGCCGACATGAACGAGCCGGCCAGCATGAAAAACGGAACCGCCATGAAGGAGAACGAGTCCATTCCCGAAAACATGATCTGCGTGATCATGACCAGCGGCTTGTCCATGAAAAAGACGAGGAGCGTTGCCACCGACAGACAGAGGGAGTACGCAACCGGAACGCCGAGCAGTGTCAGCAAGAGAAACGAGCCTAACAATACATAGCCCATGTTTTACCCCTTAATCGTGAATTTCTTGATGGGCAAGGGGCTGACCCTTGAAGATCCGCATGGTGTCTCTGAGCAGATAGAGCATCATGAGAACCGCGCTGACCGGAATGACCACATAGACGAAGCTCATCGAAATCCCCATGCCGGGCGATTCCTGGAAGGTCATGACCTGGGTCATCTTGGCGCCCTGGACAAGCAGGATGAGCACGAAGAGGTAACCGCAGAACAGCGACAGCAGCGCCAGAAAGCGGCCGAACGCCGTTCCCTTGTAGCGCGTCGGCAAGAACTCGACGGCAAGATGGCCGGACTCGCCCATGATCAGCGCAGAGCCGAGGAAGACGACATAGACGAAGAGATAGCGCGCCAACTCCTCGGACCACTCCGGCGTGTAGCCGAAGCCGTAGCGTGTAACGACCTGCGAAAAAATCGTTATCAGCATGACCATCATTGCAATGCACGAAAATCCGTAGAGGACGGACCGCACCTTGCTCAGCAATTTATCCAGCATTACGAACGCTCCTTAAAGAAAACCCGGCCATCATGCCCGGGTTTTCTGGATGACAGAACCTTTGCCAAGGCTTATTTTTCGAGCGCCCGAACCTTGTCGATGTTGGCCTGGCCGACGGTCTTGGCGAGATCCTTGTAGATCGTGTCAGTGGCTGCCATGAAGGGCTTGCGGTCGACGCTGATGACTTCCATCTTGCCGGTCTTCTTGATCTTGTCCCAGAACTCGCTGTCTTCGTTCTCCGAGACCTTGCGCTGCCAGGCGATCGCCTCGTTGGCCGAATCCTGAATGATCGTCTGCTGCGCCGGCGTGAGCTTCTTCCACGTTGCCATCGAAATCAGAACCGGCTCGGCGGCATAAGCGTGTCCGGTCAGCGAGGCGTATTTCTGCACTTCGAAGAAGCGCTTGGTGAAGATGTGCGCGCTTGGATTTTCCTGGCCATCAACGACGCCCGACTGCATCGCCGAATAGAGCTCGGACAAGGCCATCGGCGTCGGCGAGGCGCCGAGCGACTTCATCATTTCGACGTAAACCTTGTTGTTCATAACGCGCACTTTCATGCCCTTCATGTCGGCCGGCGTCTTGATCGGGCGCGTGTTGTTGGTCATGTGGCGAATGCCGTTTTCCATGTAGCCGAGAAGCTTGATCCCCTTCGGTTCCAGTGGTTTGGCCAGCTCCATCCCGACCGAGTCGAGCGAGCGATAGGCATGCGC
>JBBRXI010000287.1:0-3890 GCA_038248575.1 Burkholderiales bacterium
AGTCTGCAGGCCGCGGCCGCCCTCGTCGCGGTTGGCGAAAGCCCTGCGCATCGCGTTGAGTATGTCGTTGTACTCGCCAAGCGTCTTGCCGACGATCAACGAACGGGCGTCGTCTATCGTCTGGCGGATCTTCTCGCCGCCCGGGACTTCGCCGAGCCCGGTATTGCCAGCGCTGTCCTTGATGATCACGATGTTGCGCGTGAAGAAAGGCCCGTGCGCACCGGAAAGGTTGAGCAGCATGCTGTCGTGCCCGGCGACCGGGATCACCTGCATTCCAGTGACGGTTGGCGCGCCGCTGCGTGGTGTCTCGTTCAAGCTGTTCTCCCGAAAAGTTTAATTCTTTCTTTCTCTGCGCCCGATGCTCGGCTGCTTGGGGTCGTACTTCCAGCCGGGGAGCAGGTACTGCATCGCCATCGCGTCGTCGCGCGCGCCGCTGCCGAGGCTCTGGTAGACGGCGTTGGCCTGCATGATGCGCTCCATGTCGGGCTCGATGCCGAGACCCGGCGTCTGTGGCACCTGGACGAGGCCGTTCTCGATTTTGAGCGGCTCTTTAGTGAGTCGCTCCTGGCCTTCCTGCCAAATCCAGTGCGTGTCGATCGCGGTGATGCTGCCCGGCGCCGCGGCGGCGGCGTGCGTGAACATGGCGAGCGAAATGTCGAAGTGGTTGTTCGAGTGCGAACCCCAGGTCAGGCCGAACTCGTCGCACATCTGCGCGACGCGCACCGAGCCCTGCATCGTCCAGAAGTGCGGATCGGCAAGCGGGATGTCGACCGCGTCGACTTTGAGCGAGTGATTGAGTTGCCGCCAGTCCGTCGCGATCATGTTCGTCGCCGTAGGGATACCGGTCGCGCGCTTGAATTCGGCCATGATCTCGCGTCCCGAGTAACCGGCTTCGGGGCCGCAGGGGTCTTCGGCGTAAGCCATCACCTTGCCGCGCCCCGTGCACAGCGCGATCGCCTCATCAAGCGACCAGGCGCCATTCGGATCAAGCGTGACGCGCGCGGACGGGAAGCGCGTCTTGAGCGCGACGATCGCTTCCATTTCGTCTTCGCCGCTCATGACGCCGCCCTTCAGCTTGAAGTCGGCAAAACCGTAGTACGCGCTGGCCGCTTCGGCCTGGCGAACGATCGCCTCCGGCGTCATCGCCGCTTCGTGACGCAGCCGATACCAGTCGTTCCTGGGCGACGCATCGCCAAGGTAGGGCAGGTTAGTCTTTTTCCGATCGCCGATGTAGAAGAGGTAGCCCAACATGCGCACGGCATCGCGTTGCTGGCCGTTGCCGAGCAGCGCGGCAACCGGCACCTTGAGGTATTGGCCGAGCAGGTCGAGCAGGCCCGCTTCGACGCCGGTGATGACGTTGTCCATGCGCAGGTTGATTTCGTGCGGCTGCTTGAGAACGGCCGCTTCGGCTGCCGAGTTCACCTGGTGCACGGTCGCCTGATGCGCGGCCGTGCCACCGCCGGACAGCATCCGGCGCATGCTTTTGAGGATGCCGTTGTAAAGCCCGAGGGGTTTGCCGATGACAAGCGGACGCGAACGTTCGAGCGCCGCGCGTATGCCTTCGCCGCCGGGTACTTCGCCGAGACCGACATGGCCGGCGTTGTCCTTGAGGACGACGATGTTGCGCGTGAAGAATGGGCCATGCGCGCCGCACAGATTGAGCAGCATACTGTCGTGTCCGGCGACCGGGATCACTTGCATCTCGGTCACGCGCGGAGCGCCGCCGCAGTTCAATTTGTCGGGACCCATGGACTTCCCTGATCGCTTTCTTCTAAGAATCCTTGTCGCTGTCGGCTTTAATGCGTGTCCGCGGCTCGGTTCGAACTTTTTCTCCGGTCACGCTTATTGGTCTGTCGTCGTACGTCCTGGCGGAGTATAATCGGCCAATCAAATTTTGCAAGCGCCAATTCAACCGCGGTGAAGACTCCCATGAGCGAAGCGAACGTCAACGCCACGCCCCTCCCGCGCAAGCGCTCGCTGAGCCTTGCGCTGGAGGTGACGAACGACCTGACCGCAAAAATCCGGCGCGGCGTCTATAAGGCCGGCGAAAAACTGCCGACTGAACCGGCAATCATGGCTCAGCAAGGCGTCAGTCGTACGGTCGTGCGCGAAGCGCTGTCGCGGCTTCAGGCGTCGGGCCACGTCGAGACCCGGCACGGCGTCGGAACCTTTGTCCTGCCGCAGAGTGCGCATCTCTCGCCGACGCTCGATCTGTCGACCGTGCTGACGATCCGCGACGTGCTCGCCATGCTCGAACTGCGCGTCAGCCTCGAGACCGAGGCGGCCGGCCTTGCCGCGCTGCGTCGCACCGACGGGCAACTGGCGCTGATGAAGCACGCCATCGAACAGTTCGAGGAAGGCGTCAATCGCGGCGAGACCTCGGTCGACGCCGATTTCCAGTTTCACCTGCAGATCGCGCTGGCGACCGACAACCGGTATTTCGAAGATTTCTACCGCCACCTTGGAACGACGACGATACCGCGCACCCGCCTCGACACGTCGCGTTTCGCTGCCGAGCCAGGCCAGAGTTACCTTTACCGCACCAATCGCGAACACGAATATATCCTCGAGGCGATCGCGCGCAAGGACCCGCAGGCGGCGAGCGCCGGAATGCGCATGCACTTGTCGAACAGCAGCGAGCGCTTGAAAAGAGCGAGCGAAGCGGCTGCTCCGCAGACCGAAACCGACGTCGCCGCCGGCTGCGACGGACCCGCCGACAGCCTCCTTGGTCGTACGACGTCGTAAGGAGTGTTCGCAACCAGCGCGCGCTCGTGTCGCGCTCGCAGCGCCGAATCACAGGCGGCTAAGGCCCGGCCAACAGCCGTCAGGAAACGTTGGCCGCGTACGCGGTTCGCGCCTCGCTGAGCAAGCGCTTTATCGGCGCCGGCAGCGCAGCGCGATCGATGTCGGCGAGGGCGAGCCATTGCCATCCGGATTCGGCGACCAGCGCGGCCGACGTTTCGACGCTGCACATCAGCGTTTGTATATGCAAGTGAAAATGCGTGAAGCTGTGCCTGACTGCGCTCATCGCACACATGCCGACCAGGCGAAATCCGTGGCGGCGGGCAAACACGCGGGCTTCGGCGACGCCGCCTTCGGGCAGCGTCAGCAAACCGCCCCAGATGCCGGCCGGCGGGCGGCGCTCGAGAAGGACGTGCTTGCCGTCGGTGAGCAGCAAGAGTTCGGTTTCGCGTTCGGGTAGCGCCTTCTTCGTTTTGGCGACCGGCAGCTCGCTTTGTCGACCCTGTTGGCGAGCCAGGCACAGATCGACCATCGGGCACGCCGCGCAAAAGGGCTTGCGGCGCGTGCACAACATCGACCCGAGGTCCATCAGGCCCTGCGTGTAAGCGGCCGACGACTCTGCCGGAAGCAAGGATTCGGCGAGCGCCCACAGCGTTTTGGCGGTGCTCGCCGAGCCGGGGAAACCGTCGACGGCGAAGCAGCGGGCGAGAACGCGCCTGACGTTGCCGTCGAGGATCGCCGCGCGCCTGCCGTAAGCGAAAACGCCGATCGCCGCAGCGGTCGACCGACCGATCCCCGGTAACTGTGCAATGCGCTCGGGATCCTCGGGAAAACGCCCGGCGTATTGCTCGACGACGATCTGCGCACAGCGGTGCAGATTGCGCGCCCGCGCGTAGTAGCCGAGTCCGGACCACAACTCGAGGACCGTTTCAAGCGGCGCGGCGGCGAGCGCGTCGATGGTCGGGAAACGCTCGACGAAGCGCTGGTAATAAGGCGTCGCCGTACGCACCTGGGTTTGCTGCAGCATGATCTCGGACAGCCAGATGCGATAGGCGTCACCGGTATTCTGCCAGGGCAGGTCATGACGACCATATTGCCGCTGCCAGTCGATCAGGCGCGGCGCGAAGCGCTTGTTCTCATCCATGCGC
>JBBRXI010000288.1:0-3863 GCA_038248575.1 Burkholderiales bacterium
CGCCACGTCAAGGCCGTGCCAGGGCGTAAGACGGATGTGGGCGATGCCCAATGGCTGGCCACGCTGGCACGGGCGGGTTTGTTGCGCGCTTCGTTTGTCCCGCCGGCCGACATCCGTTACCTGAGCGCGCTGGAGCCCGCGTCAGACGCCGGCAGTCCTCACTTACCATTGCGGGCAGGTCGCGGCGAGTCGTTTGAGCTCGTCGCGCGCCCCTCGATAGTCCGGGTAGAAGACCTCGACGATCGCCCAGAAGCGCCGGCTGTGGTTCATCTGGCGCAGATGGGCGAGTTCGTGGATAACGACGTAGTCGACGACGTGGCGCGGAAAATGGATCAGCCGCCAGTTGAGCCGGACGCCGCTTTTCGCGCTGCAGCTTCCCCAGCGCGTGCGCGCCGCGGAAAGCGTCAGCGCCGGCAAGTCAACGGCAAGCTGTTCGGCATAATGTGCGAGGCGCTCGGCAAAAAGCGCGCGGGCTTTTTCGCGCAGGGCTTTTTCGAGGACGCGCGCGGCGTGCTCGGGTCCGCGTAGCAGCAGGCTGAGGACCGGCCCCGCGCCGCCGGCGCCCTGTTCGTTCCAGACGACGCGGTTGCTGCCGAGCGCGAGCCGCACGACGAGCGAGCCGCCGAGCAGCGGCAGTTGCACGCCGTCGGCGATCTTGAGCGTTTCAGGTCGGCGGCGGCTGCGCCATTCGTCGAGCTTGCTCGCCACCCAGTTGCCGTGGCGCAGGATCAGCGCTTCGACGTCGGCGAGCGAGGCGCGCGCCGGTGCGCCGACGCGCAGGCCGCGCTGGTCGATCGACAAGCCGATCGTGCGCCGTTTGGCGCGGCGCAATACGTAGGGGACGATGCGGTCGCCGAGCGCGATGCTGCGCGGCGTTTCGTTGGCGGCCAGCGGTTTTTCGGCGCCGAACGGCAGTTCAGCTTGCCACGACATCGGCAGCGTAGCGATGCGGCGACAGACGGCGCATTTCGCGCTCTATCCACTGCTCGGCGAGCGTGTTCACTTGTTCGGCGGTCTTTCCGGCCGGATCGATCGGCGGGCCGATGCTGACGGTGATCAGCCCCGACTTCTTGACGAAGGCGTTGCGCGCCCAGAACTCGCCGGCGTTGTGCGCGACCGGGACGACAAGCGCGCCGGCGTTCACCGCGAGCTGGGCGCCGCCCGTCTTGAAGCGGCGTGTCTGGCCTGGCGCCATGCGCGTTCCTTCGGGGAAAATGACGACCCAATAACCGGCGGCGAGCCGCTCGCGGCCTTGTTCGACGACCTGGCGCAGGGCGTCCTTGCCGGACTTGCGGTCAATCGAGATCATCTTGACCGCGGCAAAGGCCCAGCCGAGGAAAGGGATCATCAGCAGCGATTTCTTGAGCACGAAAACGAGCGGCGGAAAGATGGCCTGCAGGCCGACGGTCTCCCACGCCGACTGGTGCTTGGAGAGGACGACGGCCGATGTCGGCGGGATGTTCTGGCGACCGACGACCCGATAGCGCAGGCCGAGAATGTGCGCGCAGAGCGCCATGAAGACGGCGCGCCAGAGTGCGATCAGGCGAAAGCGCAGGCGCATCGGCAGGACGACGGCGAGCGTCACCAGCAGTCCGGCCGGTGCCGTGACGACGATCGCCAGCAGCAGGAAGAGCGCCGAGCGAAGAAAAGCGATCATCGGGGCAGCGCTATGCTGCGGCTTCTCGGGTCGGTGCGCAGAATATGGTCGACGAAGGTCGGCAAATCGGCGAAAACCAGCGTGCCTTCGGGCAGCGCGTTTTCGGCGTACGTCGCTTCACCCTTGCCGGTCAGCACGAGGACCGGCCGCGCGCCGGCGGTGGCGGCGGCTTGCAGATCGCGCAGCGCGTCGCCGACGGCGTAGGCGTTGGTGAGATCAGCGTTGAAACAACCGCTGATGCGCCGGAACATGCCGTCCCTCGGCTTGCGACAAGCGCAGTTTGAATCGGCTGAATGCGGGCAATAGAAGACCGCGTCGATGCGCCCGCCGACCGCCTGTACGGCGCGGTGCATCTTGTTGTGCATGGCGTTCAGGGTATCCATGTCGAACAGGCCGCGGCCGATTCCCGACTGGTTGGTGGCGACGACGACGCGGTAGCCGGACTGCGTCAGCTTGGCGATCGCCTCGAGCGCGCCGGGGATGGCTTTCCACTCGGCAGCCGACTTGACGAAGTGCTCGGAGTCGTAATTGATGACGCCGTCGCGATCGAGGATGACGAGTTTCATACGCCCAGTTTCGAAATGTCGGCTACTGCGTTGAGTTGATCGAACAGCGCTTTGAGCAGGCCAAGGCGATTGGCGCGCACGGCCAGATCATCGACGTTGACCATCACCTTGTCAAAGAAATGATCGACCTCGGCGCGTACCGTCGCCAGCACCTTGAGGGCGTCGGCGTAGCGCTGGGCGGCAACGTGCGCGGCGACGATTGGCGCGATCGCCTCGACGCGGGCGTAAAGCGCCTTCTCGGCGTCCTCGACGAGCAGCGCCGGGTCGGGCCGGGCCAGGGCTTCGCCCGCTTCAGCCTTTTTCAGGATGTTTCCGATGCGTTTGTTGGCCGCGGCGAGCGCCAGCGCGTCGGGCAGCGCGAGGAAGTCGCGCACCGCGGCGAGCCTGGCCGGGACAAGATCGATGCGGCTCGGGCGCTGGGCGAGAACCGCCTCGACGACGTCCTGCGCGTGGCCGCCGAATTGACCACCACTTTCGCGCAGCAGGCCGCGCAGGCGGTCGAGCAGAAAGTCTTCGAGACCAGCCGGGATCGCCTCATTCACGCTCAGCACGCCGGGCGCAAAACCCGCCGCCGCGTCGCGCAGCAGATCGCGCAGATCGAGTGCCAGCGGCGATTCCATGAGGATGCGCAGGACGCCGAGCGCGGCGCGGCGCAGGCCGAAGGGGTCCTTGTCGCCGGTCGGAATCTGGCCGATGCCGAAGAAGCCGACGAGCGCGTCGAGCTTGTCGGCGAGCGCCGCGGCGCAGGCGATCGCACCCTGCGGCAGCGCCTCGCCCGAATAGCGCGGCTGGTAATGGCTTTGCACGGCGTCGGCGACGGCGGCGTTCTCGCCGTCGTGAAGCGCGTAATAGCGGCCCATGATGCCCTGCAGCTCGGGGAACTCGCCGACCATGTCGGTGACGAGGTCGGCTTTGGCGAGGCGCGCCGCGCGACCAGCGAGTGCCGCGTCGGCGCCCAGATGCGTGGCGATCTTCTGCGCCAGCGCGTCGAGACGTTCGACGCGGGCGAGGACGCTGCCGAGCTTGTTGTGGTAGACGACGCTGCCGAGTTTGTCGAGGCGCGAGGCGAGCGTCTGCTTGCGGTCCTGATTGTAGAAGAAGCGGGCGTCCGAGAGGCGCGGACGAACGACGCGCGCGTTACCGCTGACGATGTGGATCGGATCGTCGACCTGCATATTGGAGACGATCAGGAACTTGTTGAGCAGCTTGCCCTGGCCATCGAGCAGCGGGAAGTACTTCTGGTTCTGCTGCATCGTCAGGATCAGGCATTCCTGCGGCACTTCGAGGTATTCGGCTTCGAACTCGCCGACATAGACGACCGGCCATTCGACGAGCGCCGTGACTTCGTCGAGCAGGCCGTCGGCCGGGTTGAGGCGAGCCTGGAGTTCACCGGCTTTGGCGGCAAGCTGCGCGGCGATCGAAGCACGGCGCTCGGCGAAGCTGGCGATCACCTTGCCGGCAGAAAGCTGCGCGACGTAGTCCTCGGACTGGTCGACGATGATCTCGCCTGTCGACAGAAAGCGGTGGCCGAGCGTCGTCTTGCCGCTGTTCAGGCCGAGCACTTGGCCAGCGACGACGCGTTCGCCGTGCAGCATGATCAGGCCATGCACCGGGCGCACGAACTGGTAGTCGGTATCGCC
>JBBRXI010000289.1:0-3833 GCA_038248575.1 Burkholderiales bacterium
AGCGCGAAGGCCGCCCGTCGGAGAAGGAAACGCTGACCTCGCGCCTCATCGACCGCCCGCTGCGCCCACTCTTTCCCGAAGGTTTCTACAACGAAGTGCAAGTCGTGGCGATGGTCGTCTCGCTCAACCCCGAAGTCGACCCGGACATCCCGGCGATCATCGGTGCTTCGGCGGCAATGGCGATTTCCGGTATCCCGTTTGACGGCCCGATCGGCGCCGCCCGCGTCGGCTATATCGACGGCCAGTACGTCTTGAATCCGACGCTGACCCAGCTTAAGACGAGCCAGCTCAACCTCGTCGTCGCCGGTACGCAATCGGCCGTGCTGATGGTTGAATCGGAAGCCGACATCCTGCCCGAAGACGTCATGCTCGGCGCCGTTGTTTACGGCCACGAACAGATGCAAGTCGTCATCACCGCGATCAACGAACTCGTCGAAGAAGCCGGCAAGCCGGAATGGGATTGGACTGCCGCGGCGAAGAACGAAGCGCTGGTTGCCAAGCTCAACGCGCTCGTTGAAGCCGACTTGCAGGAAGCTTTCCGCATCACCAGCAAGCAGGCGCGTACGCAACGCATCAAGGAAATCTCCAACAAGGCCGTCGAAGTGCTGAGCGCCGAAGACGGCGTTGACGCAGCGACCGTATACAACCTCTTCTTCGACGTCGAAGCAAAGATCGTGCGTAGCCGCATCCTCGCCGGCGAGCCGCGTATCGACGGCCGCGATACGCGCACCGTGCGCCCGATCGCCATCCGCTCGAGCGTCCTGCCGCGCACCCACGGTTCGGCACTGTTCACGCGCGGCGAAACACAGGCACTCGTCGTCGCCACGCTCGGTACCGGTCGTGATGAGCAGATCATCGACGCGCTGGCCGGTGAATACCGCGAGCGTTTCATGCTTCACTACAATTTCCCGCCCTACGCCACCGGCGAATGCGGCCGTGTCGGCACGCCGAAGCGTCGGGAGATCGGCCACGGTCGCCTCGCCAAGCGCGCGATGATCGCCGTTCTGCCCAAACCCGAGGATTTCTCGTACACGATGCGCGTCGTCTCCGAAATCACCGAGTCGAACGGCTCGAGCTCGATGGCTTCGGTGTGTGGATCTTCGCTCGCGCTGATGGACGCCGGCGTTCCGCTCAAGGCACACGTTGCCGGTATCGCCATGGGCCTGATCAAGGACGGCAACCGTTTCGCCGTGTTGACCGACATTCTCGGCGACGAGGACCACCTCGGCGACATGGACTTCAAGGTCGCCGGTACCGACTCGGGCATCACCGCGCTGCAGATGGATATCAAGATCCAGGGCATCACCAAGGAAATCATGCAGGTCGCTCTGGCCCAGGCCAAGGAAGCCCGCCTGCACATTCTTGCTCAGATGCAGGGATCGGTGTCGGGTGCGCGTGAAGAAGTTTCAGCGTACGCGCCGCGCCTGTATACGATGAAGATCAATCCGGAAAAGATCCGCGACGTCATCGGCAAGGGTGGCGCCGTGATTCGCGCGATCACCGAAGAGACGGGAACGACGATCGACATCAAGGAAGACGGCACGATCACCATCGCTTCGGTCAATGGCGACGCAGCCAACGCCGCCAAGGCGCGCATCGAGGCGATCACCGCCGACGTCGAAGTGGGCAAGGTTTATGAAGGCACCGTTCTCAAGCTGCTCGACTTCGGCGCCATCGTCAGCATTCTTCCGGGTCGTGACGGGCTTCTGCACATTTCGCAGATCGCCAACGAGCGTGTCAATGCCGTTGCCGATTACCTCAAGGACGGCCAGAAAGTCCGCGTCAAGGTTCTCGAAGCCGACGAAAAGGGTCGCGTACGCCTGTCGATGAAGGCGGTCGCCGTCGAAGAGGGCGGAGTCGCTCCGGCGCCAGCTGTCGCGCCGCAGTAACAAGCGCTCGACGCGCAATCAAAAAGGGCGCCTCGGCGCCCTTTTTTTGGTTTTCGAAAACGCTTAACGTGCCGAATGAAATTCCCCAGGAGGATTTCCCTCGGGCACGTTGAAGGCGGTTGAGCGTCTACTTCGCGACCTGACGTTCGCGCACTTCCTCGAGCGTCTTGCAGTCGATGCAGAGCGTCGCTGTCGGGCGCGCCTCGAGCCGCTTGATGCCGATTTCGACGCCGCAACCGTTGCAGTAACCGTAGTCGCCGCCTTCGATATGGGCAATGGTTGACTCGATTTTCTTGATCAGCTTGCGTTCGCGGTCGCGGTTGCGCAACTCGATCGCGATGTCGGTTTCCTGGCTCGCCCGGTCATTGGGGTCGGCGAATACGGTTGCTTCGTCCTGCATCGTGTGCACCGTGCGCTCGATGTCGCCCATCAGTTCGGCCTTGAGCGTTTCGAGGATTGTGCGAAAGTGAGCCAGCTGCCGTTCGCTCATGTATTCCTCGCCCTTTTTGGCGACGAAGGGGGCGAAAGTTTTATGTAGTAATTCTTCGCTCATATTCAGAAACCATCCATTCGTTTTTGCAAAGAGGCGATTAAATATCAGAAATCGCGTAAGACTGCAAGCTCTCGTTAACTATTCAGCCGGTAACAGCAGGCGGCGATGCCGCATGGCTCTGGCGACCGGCGCGCCGTCGGAAAACGCTTATTTGCCCAAGCCTTGAGCAAATGGCGGGCCCGCGACAGACGCGCCGCGAACGATGCATTGCGCGATGCCGCTTTGCGCGATTGACCTGGCCAAGTGCAGTCTGTAGAATGCGCGCTTCCTCGGGGCGTAGCGCAGCCTGGTAGCGCATCTGCTTTGGGAGCAGAGGGTCGTGAGTTCGAATCCCACCGCCCCGACCAAGGATAAGACGTAGCAAGACGAGGAACCGCGGCATGCAAGTCCCATGGTTTCGCAACTCGCGCCCGTAGCTCAACCGGATAGAGCACCGGCCTTCTAAGCCGGGGGTTGTGAGTTCGAGTCTCGCCGGGCGCGCCAGGACAATGGCGGTGTTAGCTCAGTTGGTAGAGCACTGGATTGTGATTCCAGGTGTCACGGGTTCAAGCCCCGTACATCGCCCCAGACAAGACCCCCTTCAGCGCAGGTTGAAGGGGGTTTTTGTTTTAGGACGTTAAAGACCTTTCGACGCAGAGGACGCAGAGATAAAGAGGACACAGAGAAAGGCGCATGGAAATGAAGCTCCATTTTTCTCTGCGATCTCTGCGCCACTGCGTACTCTGCCCCCCAAGGGGACTTCCTTCGGGCGCGTCGGAGGAGTTAAATTGCGTTGCCTGTACTTCGTTTCGTTGAACCATCGCGCCCACGCCCTGCCTTAGGGAGTCGCCACAAACCGCTCTAGAATTGCCCCCTATGACCGTATCCCGAATTGACGCCCCAGCGAGCCCGACAAAGGCACTGTTTTCCTACCGCAAGCACTGGGCGAAGCGTTTTGGCATCGCCCCGTATCTGCCGATGTCGCGCGCCGAAATGGACGTTCTCGGCTGGGATTCGTGCGATGTCATCCTGGTTACTGGCGACGCCTACATCGACCATCCGAGCTTCGGCATGGCGCTCGTCGGTCGCCTGCTCGAGGCGCAGGGTTTTCGCGTCGGCGTGATCGCCCAGCCCGACTGGCTTTCGGCCAAGGCCTTCCGTGCGCTCGGCAAGCCGAACCTCTTTTTTGGCGTGACCTCGGGCAATATGGACTCGATGGTCAATCGCTATACTTCGGACCGCAAGATCCGCTCGGACGACGCCTATACGCCGAACGGCGAGCCGAACAAGCGGCCCGACCGCGCCGTCACCGTCTACTCCCAGCGCTGCCGGGAGGCTTTCCCCGACGCTGCGGTGGTCATCGGTTCGATCGAAGCGAGCCTGCGCCGGATCGCCCATTACGATTACTGGTC
>JBBRXI010000290.1:0-3830 GCA_038248575.1 Burkholderiales bacterium
CGAAAAGAAAAGGAATAGTCCATGCTGTTCGCGTTTTTTTATATCATTGCCATTATCGTCCTGATCCTGCATTTCACCGGATTTTTGGCGCGGCACAATGTCGAGTGGATCGTCCTTTTGCTCGCCGCGGCCGTGTTTCCCGCCGTTATCTACCTCTAGTGACTCGCTGACCGCTGGCCGACAGCCAATGGGCGCCGTGCGGCGCCCATTTTTTTGATCGCCTGCTCAGCGGCCGAGCTTTTTCGCGATGAAGGCCTTTAGCGCCGCTGCATCGACGTCCATCACATCGACACGTTGCGCGAGTTTTTCGATGCCTTGCATCGCCACCGGCCGGTCGGGCTTGCGGCCAAGCGCCTCGACAATCGTTTCCTCGAATTTGGCCGGCAATGCCGTTTCGAGCACGACCATCGCTTCGCCCGGCTGGCGCTGCTCGAGCGCGACCTTAAGGCCGTCGGCCGTGTGCGTATCGACGATAAGGCCGTAGGTCGTGAAGATATGGCGAATCGTCGCCAGGCGATCGGCATGATCGCTCGTCCCCGAAACGAAGCCAAAGCGCGCCAGATTGGCAAAGCAGGGGGTTGACGAGAGGTCGAAGCTGTTGCCGGCGTCGACCTTGGCCCACAGTTCGCGGAACACAGCCGGGTCGCGTCCGACGAGGTCGAAAACGAAGCGCTCAAAGTTCGACGCTTTCGAGATATCCATCGACGGGCTCGAGGTGGCGTGCGTTTCCGCCGAGCCGCGCGGACGGTAGACGCCGGTGCGGAAAAATTCGTCGAGGACGTCGTTTTCGTTGGTCGCCATGACCAGCCGACTGATCGGCAAGCCCATCATGCGCGCAACGTGCCCGGCGCAGATATTGCCGAAATTGCCCGAAGGCACGGCGAAGGCGACGCGCTCGGCGTTCGACTTGGTCGCCGCGAAATAGCCCTTGAAGTAGTACACGACCTGCGCCGCGACGCGCGCCCAGTTGATCGAGTTCACCGCGCCGAGCTGGTACGCGGCCTTGAAGGCGTGGTCGTTGAACACCGCCTTGACCACATCCTGAGCGTCGTCGAACATGCCGCGCACGGCGATGTTATGGATATTGGCGTCCGGCAGCGAGTACATCTGCGCACGCTGGAAGGCGCTCATGCGGCCGTGCGGCGAGAGCATGAAAACCTGTATCCCGCGCTTGCCGCGCATTGCGTATTCGGCGGCCGGCCCGGTATCGCCGGACGTCGCGCCGAGGATGTTGATTTCTTCACCCTTCTTTTCGAGGACGTACTCGAAAAGATTGCCGAGCAGTTGCATCGCCATGTCCTTGAAGGCGAGTGTCGGCCCGTTGGACAATTCAAGCAGCGCGAGCCCGGGCTCAAGCCAGCGCAGCGGCGTGATGGCGCGCGCATCGTCGCCCGGACGGACGTTGCAATAGACTTCGGCGCTGTATGTTTTATCGACGAGCGCCTTGAGGTCGCTGCCCGGAATATCGTCGATGAACTTCGTCAGCACGGCGAACGCGAGGTCGGCGTACGAGCACTCGGCGAGGCGGCGCCACTCGTCGAGTTCGCTGGCCCCTATCTGCGGGTAACTCTCCGGCAGATACAGGCCGCCGTCGGGCGCCAGGCCGCCAAGCAGGATTTCGGTAAAGGTCTTGCGCGGCGAATGGCTGGTATCGCGCGCATCACCGCGAGTCGAAAGGTAGCGCATGGTTAACGGGCCGGACAAACGGCGGAGCTTGGATGCCCCGAGTCTACCACGGCTGCCGACCAAGCCGGCCGGCGGCGGGTCTTGCCCGTCTGGGCAACGCCCGCCGGCCCACGCTTAGAGCAAGGCTTCGAGGCGCAGACGCGTCAGCTTGCCGCTGACGACGGGCAGCGCTTCGATCCGGGCGATCGCCGCGTCGACGCTTTTCTCGCGCGTCTGGTGCGTGAGCATGATGATGTCGGTCTGCTCCTCGCCCTCGCCCGGCTCGCGCTGGATCATCGCTTCGATCGAGATCTGGTGATCGGCGAGGATACGCGTGATGTCGGCGAGAACGCCCGGCTTGTCCTCGACGCGCAGGCGCAGGTAGTAGCTGCTGATCACCTCGGATTGCGGCAGGATCGTCAGATCGACCATCGCGTTGGGCTGGAAAGCGAGGTGCGGCACGCGGTGTTCGGGGTCGGCGGTGTGCATGCGCGTCACATCGACGAGGTCGGCGATGATTGCCGAAGCCGTCGGCTCGGCGCCGGCGCCCTTGCCGTAGTAGAGCGTCGCGCCGACCGCGTCACCCTTGACGAGAACAGCGTTCATCGCGCCCTCGACGTTGGCGATCAGACGCTTGGCCGGAATCAGCGTCGGATGGACGCGCAACTCGACGCCCTCGGGCGTGCGCTTGGTGATGCCAAGCAGCTTGATGCGATAGCCGAGTTGTTCGGCGTAGCGGATATCGGCTGCGTCGAGCGTGCTTATGCCCTCGATATGCACCTTGTCAAAGCTCATCGAGTTGCCGAAGGCAATCGCGCTCATGATCGTCAGCTTGTGCGCCGCGTCGATACCTTCGACGTCAAAGGTCGGGTCGGCTTCGGCGTAGCCGAGGCGCTGCGCTTCGGCGAGGACCGTTGCGAAAGGAAGCCCCTTGTCGCGCATTTCGGAGAGGATGAAGTTGGTCGTTCCGTTGATGATGCCGGCGATCCATTCGATGCGGTTGGCCGTAAGCCCTTCGCGCAAGGCCTTGATGATCGGGATGCCCCCGGCAACGGCCGCTTCGAAGGCGACCATAACGCCTTTTCTTTGCGCCGCGGCGAAGATCTCGTTGCCGTGCGTGGCGAGCAGCGCCTTGTTGGCGGTCACCACGTGCTTGCCGTTCTCGATCGCTTTGAGTACGAGGTCCTTGGCGACGCCATAACCACCGATCAGTTCGACGACGATATCGACGTCGGGGTCGCTGACGACGGCAAACGCATCATCCGTCACCTTGCAGGCACCGGCACAGACCTTTTGTGCCAATTCGATATTCTTATCAGCGACGACCGTGATCTCGATCGGCCGCCCAGCCCGGCGGGTGATCTCCTCAGCGTTGCGTTTGAGTACAGTAAAGGTCCCACCACCGACGGTGCCGATGCCGAGGAGTCCAACGTTGATTGGTTTCATTTCAAAGCCTTCCTAAAACAGAACGAGGCGATATGCATGCCCTCGCGAAAATAAAAACGGTGCGCCCGCGACCGCTGGACGCCAGAGTCGAGCGCCAGTACGGCGCAGCCGAGCGAGACGGCCTTGGCCGTCAGCCAATCGAGCATCATCCGGCCGGCACCCTGCGAGCGGCGCGCCTCGTCGCTGACCAGATCGTCGACGTACAGCCGACGTCCTTCGTGGGTGTTCTCAAGCAGGCGCCAGAGCGCGACGCAGAGCACCGCGTCGCCGTCGGCGACCACCGCCATGCGGCCGCCATTGGCGAAGACCGCGGCCAGGCGCGACCGGTAATCGGCCGGAAGCTGGTCGCGCAACTGCCGATGTACGCCTTCAGCGCGCGCCAGCCAGAGTGGCTCGAGCAGCTGGCCCGAGTCATCGGTCAGCGCCACGACGCGCATTTCAGCTGCCATGCCGCTTGCGATAGCCCTCGAGGAAGCGCGCCACACGGCCGATCGCTTCGCGCAGATCGTCTTCGTGCGGCAGGAAGACGAGCCGGAAATGGTCGGCGTCGGGCCAGTTGAAACCGGTCCCCTGCACGAGCAGAACGCGCTCTTCCCGCAACAGCTCGGCGATGAAGTCCTGATCGTTCTGGATCGGGTACAACGCCGGGTCGAGACGCGGGAACATGTACAAGGTCGCCTTTGGCTTGACGCAGCTGACCCCGGGGATCGCCGTGAGCA
>JBBRXI010000291.1:0-3821 GCA_038248575.1 Burkholderiales bacterium
ACGCTGCATTCGGCGCGCGACTCGATGACGTCGGCGAGGCTGTCGTGGGCCGCGGCGTGCGAGTCGAAGAGGCGGTCGAGCGAGGCGTTGAGGTCGTCCTCGGCGCCGTCCTGAAGCAGTTTGTCGACCAGGTCGACAAGCTGTTTTTCCCAAAAGGCGTCCTCGAGCTTGCCGCCCGACTCGGCGAGGCCGGTCGCCAGCCGACCGAGTTCGGTGGCGTCGGTCGAGATGCGTTTGCGCGACGAGGGGCGATTGCGTTTCATGGGTGGAACCTGCTGGCGAGTCAATCCGCTATTGTAACAAGGGAAGCCCCGAACATCGCCTCTCGATTACAATCCGGAGCGCTCGCCGTCGCTTTGCGGTGACCCAATTCGCCAACCGGAAGTGCTCAATGATCGTTGTCCTTTCGCCCGCCAAGACGCTTGATTTCACGACTCCGGTGACGTTCGCCGAGCACACTCAGCCGCAGTTTATCGAGCCGGCAGAAGCGCTCGTCGAACGGCTGCGCAGCCTGTCACCGGCCGAACTCGCCGGACTCATGAAGATCAGCGACCCGCTCGCCGTTCTTAACGCGACGCGCTACGCCGACTGGCAGCGCCCGTTCACACCGGACAACGCCAAGCAGGCGGTGCTGGCTTTTAACGGCGACGTCTACACGGGGCTTGCCGCGACGACACTCTCACCGGCTGCGCTGCGTTTTGCGCAGGATCATCTGCGCATTCTCTCCGGCCTCTACGGCGTGCTGCGTCCGCTCGACCTGATCGCACCGTACCGGCTGGAAATGGGCGCGCGGCTGGCGACGCCGAGCGGCCGCGACCTCTACGCCTTCTGGGGCAGGCGGATCGGCGAATCGCTCAACGCTGCGGCGCGCGAGGTCGGCGCCGCAGCGCTCGTAAACCTCGCCTCCCACGAGTATTTCAAGTCAGTGGTCGCCAAAACGCTGACGCTGCCGGTCATTACGCCGGTTTTCGAGGACTGGAGCGCCGGCCGCTTCAAGGTCGTGAGCTTTTACGCCAAGCGCGCGCGCGGATTGATGGCGCGCACCGTGCTCGCCAAGCGCTTGCAATCGCCGGCAGCGCTCAAAAAGTTCTCGGCCGAGGGCTACGCTTTCGTCGCCTCAGCGTCAAGCGAAACGCACTGGGTCTTCCGCCGCCGACGCGCCGCCCAATAAGTCGCCAGGTAAGTCGCCGAGCGCCCGTGCCGTGATGATGGCGCAGGGCGCGTCGCGGTGTTTGGCCAGGCGCAGCAGTTGGCGGTCGCGCGTGATCAGGAAATCGGCGCGGGCCCGCGCGGCGAGCACCAGGAATTTCTGATCGTCCACGTCGCGGCAGCGCGGCAGTGTCGCGTCCTCACCGGGCTCGGCCTCGAGCTGGCTGACCATGGCGCGATAGCCGGCGAGCAGCGCCGCGCGCGCCGGCGCGGCCAGTGCAAATTGCGGGTAGGCACTGACCCGCTCTAGCTCGGCAAGGCAGTCGTTATCGCTAAAGCAGCGGACGCGGCCGGCGGCGATCGCGCCTTGGAGCGCCGCCGTATGGCGGTCGAAAAAATGCAGCAGATCGAGGACGATGTTGGTGTCAAGAACGAGGCGCAGGGTCATTATGAAATATCATGGCGGGAATTGTGTGCGCACGCGCGCGGCAGACTGCCGCCGATTGTAGCG
The DNA here is from genome assembly GCA_038248575.1 of Burkholderiales bacterium. Classification (GTDB taxonomy): domain Bacteria; phylum Pseudomonadota; class Gammaproteobacteria; order Burkholderiales; family Rhodocyclaceae; genus Propionivibrio. The sequence goes on from JBBRXI010000291.1 coordinate 1,661, forward strand.
CGCCGGGGAAGCCAGCATGTCCGTCCACCAGCCGCCGATCGCCTTGCGCGAAGACGAAGTCGAGTTCATCGCCATTCGCGCGCAGGGCGCCGGCGGCCAGAACGTCAACAAGGTCTCGAATGCCATTCACCTGCGTTTCGCAATCGCGCCCTCGTCGCTGCCTGAAGAACTCAAGGCCAGGCTGCTCGCGCTGCGCGACCAGCGGGTCAGCGCCGACGGCGTCGTCGTCATCAAAGCGCAGCGGCATCGCAGCCTCGAACGCAACCGCATCGACGCCTTGTCGCGCCTGCGCGAACTGATTGCCCGCGCCGCCTTCGTCGCGCCTGCGCGCCGGCCGACCAGGCCAAGCCGCAACGCGCAGAAAAAACGCGTCGAGAGCAAGGTTCGGCGCGGCGCGGTGAAGTTGTTGCGCCGGCGCGTCGATGCCTAGTGACGGTCGTTTGCCCCGACTCCTGCTCGCGCCGATGGAAGGCCTCGCCGACTGCGTGCTGCGCGACGTGCTGACGCGCGTCGGCGGCTACGACGCTGCGGTCAGCGAATTCGTCCGCGTCTCGGGCAGCCTGCTTCCCGAAAAAACCTTTCGCCGGATTTGCCCCGAACTCGATAACGCCAGCCGCACGCTCGCCGGGACGCCGGTCAGCGTCCAGTTGCTCGGCAGCGACCCGGCGTGCCTGGCCGAAAATGCCGCGCGCCTGGCGACGCTGGCGCCAGCCGGCATCGACCTCAATTTCGGCTGCCCGGCGCCGACCGTCAATCGTCACGGCGGCGGCGCGATGCTGCTCGACGATCCCGAACAGCTCCGGCGCATCGTGCTCGCCGTACGCCAGGCGGTGCCGGCCAGTATTCCGGTTTCGGCCAAGATGCGGCTCGGCGTCGCCGACACCGGCAAGACGATCGCTTGCGCGCAGGCGCTCGCCGCCGGCGGAATCGCCTCGCTCGTCGTGCACGCGCGTACGCGCGAGGAAGGCTACCGGCCGCCGGCGCACTGGGAATGGATCGCGCGCATCCGCGAAGCGGTCGGCAGCGTAGTGGTGATCGCCAACGGCGAAGTGTGGAGCGTCGCCGATTACCGGCGCTGCCGCGCGGTAAGCGGATGCGCCGACGTTATGATCGGCCGCGGCGCCGTCGCCGACCCGTTTCTCGCCCGGCGCATTGGCGCCCAAGGCGAGAGCGGCGATGCGGCAGGGCGCGCGGCCGACTGGCACGAACTCTTGCCGCTCATTGCCGAGTTCTGGTCACAGGTGCAGCGGCGCGTCGAACCGCGCCACGCGCCGGGCCGGCTCAAGCTCTGGCTTGCCGCCTTGCGCCCGACTTACCGCGAAGCCGACGCCCTGTACTGGGCGATCCGCCCGCTGCGCGCCAGCGACGAGACGGCGCGCGTGCTCGCGGCACACGGCGTTGCCGCGGTGTGCGCGGCGGCTTGAGCGGCCACGATGCAAGCCAATTCACGCCTGCCGACGAGTGCGCAAACCGGCGTCCACGAGCAACTCGCGCTGCTCCTTGACCGGCACATCGCCGCGCCGTATCGCAAACCCTACGCCGACTACAACCGTGCGGCGTTCGACGCCAGCCTTGAGCGCCGCGCGCGCCGCGCTGCGTCGGCGCCGCTGATTCTCGATTCGTGTTGCGGCGTCGGCGAGAGCAGCATTGCGCTGGCGCTCGCTTTCCCCGACCACTACGTGATCGGCGTCGATCAGTCGCAGGCGCGTCTTAACCGTCAGCGGCCCGCTCCGCTGCCCGACAATGTCGACCTCGTGCGCGCCGACGTCGTCGATTACTGGCGTCTGCTGCGCGCCGAAGCGATCCGTCCGGCGCGCCACACGCTGCTCTACCCGAATCCGTGGCCGAAAATCGGCCATCTCGCGCGGCGCTGGTACGGTCACCCGGTTTTTCCGACGCTGCTGGAACTCGGCGGCGTTTTCGAATGCCGCAGCAACTGGAAAATTTATATCGACGAACTGTGTTTTGCGATTCGCCATCTCACGGCCCACGCGGCGCTGTGCGAAGCGTGGGCGCCGCCAACGCCGCTGACGCCGTTCGAACGCAAATACCTCGCGTCCGGGCATGCGCTCTACCGTACGGTCGTCACGCTATAAAAGGCTGTTTGCAAACCGAGGTTGGACGATAGAGATTCTTCCCTTGGGAGCATGGCAACGGAGAC
>JBBRXI010000292.1:0-3807 GCA_038248575.1 Burkholderiales bacterium
CGCCGGCAGAAGAGGCTGTCGCCGAATCGCTTGCCGCGCTGCGCTGGCTACAGAAAGCCGGCTGCCGGCAGTTCTATTTCAAGTACTGCTCGACTTTTGACTCGACGGCGAAGGGTAATATCGGCCCGGTCGGCGAAGCACTGATGGAAGCGCTCGGTAGCAAGTTCACGATTGCCTGTCCGGCTTTTCCGGTCAACGGGCGGACGATCTACAAGGGTCATCTTTTTGTCGGCGATATCCTGCTCTCCGATTCAGGCATGCGTCATCATCCGCTGACGCCGATGACCGACGCCAGCCTTGTCCGCGTCCTGCAATCGCAGGTCAAGGGCAAGGTTGGGCTCGCCGAACAATCGACCGTCATGCAGGGCGCGCAGGCCGTGCGCGCGCGCTTCGCCGCGCTCGAGGCCGAGGGCTGCAACTTCGCCGTCGTCGATGCCCTGTCGAACGCCGATCTGATGAGCATCGGCGCGGCGTGCGCCGACATGCCGCTGGTCACCGCCGGTTCGGGTATCGCGCTCGGGCTGCCGCAGAACTTCCGCAAGGCCGGGCTGCTTGCCGAAAGCCAGGTCGCCGACACCTTGCCGCCGACCGGCGGTCTGCGCGCCGTGATCTCGGGCAGCTGCTCGGTCGCCACACAAGGCCAGGTCGCGGCGATGCGGGCGACGCATCCGGCGTTCACTATCGATCCGTTTGAACTCGCGCGCGGCACCGACGTCGTCGGCGCGGCGCTCGCCTGGGCTGCCGCTCACATCCAGACCGGCCCAGTGCTGATCTACGCGACGGCGACGCCGGAAGCCGTCAAGGCGGTGCAGGCGCAACTCGGCAGCGAGCAGGCCGGCAGCCTCGTCGAGGACGCTTTCGCGGCGATCGCCAAGGGCCTCGTTGAACTCGGCGTCGGCCAGCTGATCGTCGCCGGCGGCGAGACTTCCGGCGCGGTGGTCAAGGCGCTCGGCATCTCGGGTCTGCGCATCGGCCCGGAAATCGATCCGGGCGTGCCATGGACGGTCGGCATCAGCAAAGACGAGCGCGCACGGCCGCTTGCGCTGGCCTTGAAATCGGGCAACTTCGGCACGTCGGACTTCTTCCTCAAGGCCTGGAACCGGCTCGCATCATGAGTTCGGCGCACGAGGAGAACATCCAGCGCGAGAAGATCGCGCGCCTGTCGCGCTCACTCTACGAGCGCGGACTGACCGCCGGCAGCAGCGGCAATGTCAGCGTCCGGCTCGACGACGGCTGGCTGTTGACGCCGACCAACGCCTGCCTCGGCGAACTTGACCCGGCGCGCATCGCCAAGCTCGACTGGGAAGGGCGCTTGCTGGCCGGCGATGCGCCGTCTAAGGAGGCCTTCCTGCATCGCTCGATGTACGAGGAGCGCAGCGGCGCTGGCGCCATCGTGCACCTGCATTCGACGCATTCGGCGGCGGTCTCGTGTATGAGCGGCCTCGACCACGCCAACTGCATCCCGCCGCTGACGCCGTATTTCGTCATGAAGATCGGCCGCCTGCCGCTCGTTCCCTATTACCGTCCGGGCGATCAGGCGCTCGGTGGAGCGATCCGTGGCCTCGCCGGCAAGCACAGCGCGGTGCTGCTCTCGAACCACGGCCCGGTTGTTTCGGGCGCCAACCTCGAGGCGGCGATCTACGCCGCTGAAGAACTCGAGGAAACCGCCAAGCTGTTCCTGCTGCTGCGCAACACGCCGACCCAATGCCTGACTTCGCAGCAGATTGACGAACTCAAAACCGTTTTCAAACTCGATCTCTGAAGGGATTGTCATGCCAAAATTTGCCGCCAACCTCTCGATGATGTTCAACGAAGTGCCGTTTCCCGAGCGCTTCGCCGCCGCCGCCAAGGCCGGTTTTGCCGGCGTCGAATTTCTCTTTCCTTACGACTATCCGGCGGCCGACGTGGCGCGCTGGCTCAAGGACGCGGGTCTTGTCAATGCGCTGTTCAATATGCCGCCGGGTGACTGGGCGGCCGGCGAACGCGGCATCGCTTCGCTGCCCGGGCGCGAGGAAGAATTTCGTGCAGGTGTCGCCAAGGCGCTTGAATACGCCGCGGCGCTCGGAACGAAAACGCTTCACGTGATGGCCGGCATGTTTCCCGCCGGGGGCGATCGCGCCAAGCACCGCGCGACCTACGTCGAGAACATCCGCTACGCCGCCGGCGAGCTCGCCAAGCACGGGCTGACACTCGTCATCGAGCCGATCAATACGCGCGACATGCCCGGATATTTCCTCAATTTCCAAGCCGAAGGCCACGCCGTGCGCGAAGAAATCAGCGCGCCAAATCTCAAGGTTCAGATGGATTTCTACCACGCGCAGATCATGGAAGGCGACCTGTCGATGAAGTTCAGGAAATACTTCGACGGTGTTGGTCACATCCAGATCGCCAGCGTTCCGGCGCGCCACGAACCCGACGAGGGCGAAGTCAACTACCCGCACCTCTTCGCGCTCTTTGACGAGATGGGTTACAAGGGCTGGGTCGGTCTCGAATACCGCCCGCGCGGCAAGACTGAAGACGGACTGGCGTGGTTCACGTCCGCACGCTAGGCGCCGTCCGGGTCACGGCCGAACGGCCGCGAGCCCGGGACCTTGCGCGAAGGGCGCTGCAGACGGGCGAGAGCCGCTTTCTGGCGCCGACAGACGAATGAGGCCGGCGATGATTTCTTCACCGTTTTCAATGCGCGACCTGTGCCGCGTCTTCACCGTCCTGCTTGCCGTCAGCTGTTCGCCGGCGCTTGGGCAGAGCAGGCAGGAACACGTCCACCACATGGGCGCGCAGGTCATGCCATTCGATCTGGCGCGCAGCACGCATATTTTCCGCATGACCGAGTCGGGCGGCGTGCTGCGCGTCATCGTCAAGGACGCGGCGGCCAGCGATCAGATCGAGCTGATACAGAGGCACCTCAGGCACGAAACCGCGGCATTCCAGCGCGGTAACTATGCCGACCCGGCCGCGCTGCACGGCGCCGACATGCCGGGTTTGCGTGAATTGCACGTCGGCGCCAAACGCATCAAGGTGTCGTACGCCGCGCTCGCCAACGGAGCGGAGATTACGTTCCGGACGAGCGACCGGCGCTTGCTGACGGCGATTCACCGCTGGTTTGGCGCGCAACTGTCCGAGCACGGCGCCGACGCTCGCGCCGAGTAGGGCGGTCGGGCGTAGGTTCGGCGCTGCCGCCGACGGCCATTGTCACCAGATGATCGGCTTCGGCGGCATTGATCGATGGCCAAGGCCGCGGCAGCAGGCCGGGAACGCGCGCCATGTAACGGCGGTAACTCTCGCCGTGGGCATGCACCAGCTTCATTTCTTCGAGCCGTGAACCGACGATCAGATAGAGCGTGAGGGCGACGGCGGAGGCGAGGGTCAGCGCGTTCATGTCGCGCGTCCAGATCAGCACGAGGCCGATGAAATACCACGGATGGCGCACATAACGGTGATACGGCGAGAGCCGGAAGCGCTCGCCGTCGTCGACTTCCCGGCGCTGCGCCTGCCACTGCCGCCAGCCGATGAAGAGCCCGGTGTCGTAGGCCTGGCGTGAAAAAACGACGCTCGCCAGCGCGGCAAGCGCGACCCCGTTTGCGAACCACGCGGCGCTGCCGGTCCACGCCCAGAGCAGCGGGCTGTCGGCGCGCCAGACGAGCCCGGCAATCGGCACAAGGGTGAGCAGCGCGACGAGATTGAAAGCGAGCCGATAGAACGACATCGCACGCGGCCAAAGGCGGCCGATAGCGCGCTTGACCGGCAACGCGGCGAGCGCCGAATGGAGTGCAAAATAAGCAATCCAGAGAAGCGTCAGGACGCCCA
>JBBRXI010000293.1:0-3798 GCA_038248575.1 Burkholderiales bacterium
ATTGCCGTGGCGACGTTGCGTTCAATTTCCGCGGCGAGCGAAAGCGCCGGTAACGAAGCGGGAGAAGGGTTCATGAGTGATCCTGAGGGGAAAATTCAGCAGTTCTTGCGGGAAACGGATCGTCGTCCGGCGACGGCTATGGGCGGCTAACGTCGCGGTGTGCCGGGCGCACCGCTTCGCGGCGCAAGCGCTCGCCATCCCAGCACAGGGACTCGCCGCGATCCTCGTGCCAGTCGGACATTACCCAGCGCTCGACGTGGATACCATCGATGAGATGGTCATGGCAAGCCGGCCGGTGCGTGTGGCCATGGATGAACGTGGCATAGCCGTGCTGACGCAGGAAGTCGTCCGTGGCCGCCGGGTTGACGTCCATCAAGTCGTCTTGCGACTGTTCGAGTTTTTCGCGCTTTGCCTGCTCGCTCTGGCGCCGGAGCGCGGCGGCGATCGCTTTGCGCTCGCCGAGCGGCCTGGCCAGAAAACGCGCTTGCCAGAGCGGATCGCGCACCTCGGTACGAAACGCCTGGTAATCCCGGTCGTCCGTGCACAAGAGATCGCCGTGCGCGAGGACGAATTGCCAGGTCGGCAGCGAGAGAACATACGGGTCGGGCAGCAGCCGCGCGCCACTGCGCTCGGCGAACGCTTCGCCGAGCAGGAAATCGCGATTGCCGTGCATCACCGACAGGCCGATGCCGCTATCGGTGAGCGCACGCAGAGAATCTACGATCATGGCGTTGAATCGGTCGTCCGGGTCGTCGATACAGTCATCGCCCGGCCAGGCCTCAAAGAGGTCGCCGAGAATGTAGAGATGCCGCGCGGTGCGCGCGCGACCGTTAAGAAAATCGAGAAAAAGACGCGTGACGCCGGGCGTCTGTGCCGTCAGGTGCAGGTCTGAAATGAAGTGGAGCACAGTATCTTCAGACCCAGACCAAGCGCTCGCTCAACAGACTTCGGCGCGCTCGATGATGACGTCTTCCTTCGGCACGTCCTGGTGGCCGCCCGCGTTGCCGGTCTTGACGCCCTCGATCTTGTCTACGACGTCCTGGCCCTCGACGACCTCGCCGAAGACGCAGTAGCCCCAGCCGCTGTCGCTCGGCGCCTTGAAGTTGAGAAAGCCGTTGTCGCTGGCATTGATGAAGAACTGGGCGGTTGCCGAGTGCGGGTCCGAGGTGCGCGCCATGGCCAGCGTGTACTTGACGTTCTTCAAGCCGTTATCGGCTTCGTTCTTGATCGGGTCCTTGCACGGCTTCTGCTTCATTCCCGGAGAAAAGCCCCCGCCCTGGACCATGAAGCCCGGAATGACGCGGTGGAAAATAGTGTTGTCATAGTGTCCGGCTTCAGCGTAGGCGAGGAAGTTCTTGGCCGACTCGGGTGCCTTTGCGGTGTCAAGTTCGATGGCGATGACGCCGAAATTGGTGTGCAGCTTGATCATGGATCGTCCTTACTTTTTATCGGAAATAATCTTGACGGATTGAATCAGGACCGGTTCAAGCGGGACGTCCTGGTGCATGCCACGGCTGCCGGTTGGTACCTTGGCGATCTTGTCGACGACGTCCATGCCCTGGATCACTTTGCCGAACACGGCGTAGCCCCAGGTCCGGCCAGATTGCTCGCCGCTATGGTCGAGCATCGCGTTGTCCTTGTGATTGATGAAAAACTGCGCTGTCGCCGAGTGCGGTTCGCCGCGGCGCGCCATGGCGATCGTTCCGCGCTGATTCTTGAGCCCGTTGTTCGCCTCATTGGGAATCTGGCCGACAGTCGGCTTTTCGCTCATGTCTCGGGTAAAACCGCCGCCCTGGATCATGAAGCCGTCGATGACGCGATGAAAAATGCTGCCGTCGTAGAAGCCGTTCTTGGTGTATTGCACGAAGTTGTGCACCGTCTTCGGCGCTTTTTCGCCGTTAAGTTCGATGACGATCGGGCCCATACTCGTCTGCATCTCGACGGTCGGTGCGGCGCCGGCGGCAGCCGAGAGCAGCAGCCCGGCGGCGATCAGGGAAATTTTGCATAACATCAGCCAGCTCCTTCATGAACGATTTTCCAGGTCCCGTCTTCGCGAAGCCAGTACTGGCGTTTCTTCATCTGGTTATTGAGATTGTTGCTCTGATAACTCTGCTCGAAAGTGACGACGACCAGCTCTTCTTTGCCGGGGTTGCGCAACATCGATAAATTTGAGAGCTTGACCTTGATCCACTCCTTGCCGGCGTTGACCTGACGCTTTTGCTGCGCGAACTGTTCAAAGGTCTGCTCCTTCGTCTGGAATTTTTTGGAATAGTTTCGCAGGTAGCGGTCAACGTCCTTGCTTTCCCAGTCGCTGCGCCATGCTTCGATCTGTTTGTTGAGCGCGCTGCGTTCGTTTTGCCAGTCGTCGAACGACAACCATTCGATCGAGTTGCTGATAATCACCGGCGTCAGGCCGATCTGCACATTCTTGGCCAGCGCGTCGAGGTCGGTGTTCGACAGCACGACGCAGCCGTCCGAGGCCTTCGGCGGCCGCGAGAACGTGTCGGACGGCGTTCCGTGCAACCAGATCCCGTGTCCCTTGCGTCCCTGCCGCTTGTCCCATTCGTTCGGGTAGTTGATCGGAAAGGCGCCGCTTCCGTAGAAGTCGCCGATCTTTTGCGGCGACAGGCTCGAGGTCACGTGATAGACGCCGGTCGGCGTTCTTTTGTCGCCTTCCTTCATCTTGTCGGCGCCGAGCTTGCCGTGCGAAATGTAATAATCGGCGACGAAGCGCGGTCGGCCGCCGGCGCTGGTGTCGTTCTGATAGAGATAGAGCCGCGATTTTTGCGTGTCGACGACGATCGCATGCTTCTGATCGGGCGGCAGTTGCAGCAGGTAACGCGGCACGTAATCGGCGGTGGCCGCACGGTTGCGGTAGGCCTTGAGCCGGACGATCGCTTCGTCGCGTAGATCGGCGAGCTTCTCCTGCGGTGCGTTGCTGGCGTTGCCAAAGGTGGCCAGCGGCATTTTGCGCGCCAGCAACAGGTCACCCATGATCAGATGCGCAAGCCGAAAGTTCGGGTACTGCTTGAGCAGCGCCTCCGTTTGTTCGAGCGCCGTGTCGAGCCGGTGTTCTTCGATCTCGCCGAGGATGCGCGAGAGTTGCGGCTCCGGGCCCGAATCCGAAAACGTCGGCTGGACGACGAGGGCGGCAGGGCGGCTACCAGAAGCAGAGACGAGTCCGCTGCCAGCGGCGCAGACGGCGATCAGGGCGAGGGCGATTGCCCGTATCAACCGACGCGTTCCTGCAAGATCAGCCATCTGCCGCCCGATTTGACGAAAACCACAGTCTTGTTCGTCGACGACTTGAGCGTCGCTGAGGTGTAATGCTGGCGGAACTTGACCGTCGCCTTGTCGCCGGCAAGCGAAACCTTGATGCCGTCGACGCTGACCTGCAGCTTGCCAGGTTTGTCGATGCGTTGCGAGCGTTCAGCCTCCCAGGCCTTGCGCGTCATCCCGTTGGGCGTCCGGAATTCGCTGGCGTAATACCCGAGGTAGGCTTTCACGTCCTTGTTCGACCAGGCGCTAGCCCAAGCGCGCAGCGCCTTGCTGACTTCGGCCTCGGTCGCCGCGAGCGCGGTTTTTTCTTCGGGCGCTTTCGTTTCCGGCGCCTTGACGGCGGCCGCCGTTTCGGGCGCCTTCTCCGGCGCTTTGCTGATGATTGCAGTCGGTACCGGCTTGGGCGCTTCGACGGCAGCGACTTTCTCGGTCTCCGCCGTCGGCCGCGCAGCCGCCGGGGCGGGCTTGGCGCCGGGTTTTGACGAGGTGCCGATCAACTCCTTGATCATCGACAGCTTG
>JBBRXI010000294.1:0-3783 GCA_038248575.1 Burkholderiales bacterium
ACATGAATATCGTCATGCAAACCGCGCACGCGCTCGGCGCGTATCTTCCGCTCACCGCAGCCACCGCCCAGATGTATAACGCCGTGGTCGCCAACGGCTTCGGCGAGGAGGATCAGACGGCCGTCGTCAAGTTGCTCGAACAACTGTGCGGCGAAGACCAGTGATGCCGATTCGGTCGTTCCCGTTCCCGGACCGATCCGCGCAACGGACTGGCTGGTCGTGCCGCGCGCTGACGCCCATTTATCCATAGGCTGAGGCGCGATGCCGCGAATGCACTGGGCTGAAGACCGCGCGCATCAGGCATCACGCATGAACCAGCGCGCCAGCCAGTGTTCGCGCCGCATGGCCTGCACCTCGTCCCAATCCAACCCGCGCTCACGCACAGCAATATTCCAAGCAGCAGCCCCGCGGTCAATGCCAGCGCCCAACCCAAGGCACGGGCATAGAAGAGCGAGCTCAGCCATCCCAGCCCCAGCCCGCTGGCCGGCAGTGCCAGCATCTGACTGCGCTGGAGCATCAGTTCAGCACCCGTCTCATCGCGTCGGCCGCAGCGTCGGCATAGCCGGGCGCCGCCAGAAATGGAAGCAGCGCGAGAGCGCCGCCAGGCGGCCGCTCGCTTCGTGTGGCCACGCTCGCCGCGGCCAGCGGCAACGGCGCATACGAATGCGCCGCCAGTAGCGGCGTTAAAAATGAATGGAACCGGTTTCTACAAGGCGTGAGCGGCGGGCGGCGCACTGCCGCGTTTGCCGGCCTCACGGCTCCTCATTCAATGGCAACAGGATTTTGACCGTCGTCCATTGGTCGACGTTTGAATCGACGAAGATCCGGCCCTGGTGCGCCATGATCACGCGGTAACAGTAGCTTAAGCCGAGTCCCCAGTTTTCCTGACGGTTGCCAGTGCTGTAGAAGAATGAAGATCTTGTCGAGGTTTTCCTGCTCGTCGTCGATAATGCAAGCTCGCATCCGGCCGAATTGGTGCCTTTCGTCGCGCTCGTCGAGGCCAATCGGCAATTCGTCACCTGCCTCGTCCCGGTCGGCAACGGCGAATTCATGGCCACCCGGGCTTTGGCAACCAGCGCATAGGACAGCACGAACATGTCAGACAATGAAATCTGGATCGGCAACGACCACGGCGGTTATGACCTCAAGCTGCAGGTCGTCGAGCACCTCAGAAAAAAGGACGTCGCCCACCGTGACGTCGGAACCCATTCCAGCGAAATCGTCCGTTACCCGTATTTTGCCGCCGAAGTCGCTGGCGCCGTGTCCGCCGGTCGCGCTGCGCGCGGCATTCTGATCTGTTCGACGGGCATCGGCATGAGCATCCTCGCCAACCGCTTCAAGGGCGTACGCGCCGCGCTGTGCACGAGCACCTTCATGGGCAAAATGACGCGCGCGCACAACGACTCGAATATCCTCTGTCTCGGCGGCAAGATCACCGGCGTTTTCGAGGCGCTCGACATCCTCGACGCCTGGCTGACGACCGAATACGAGGGCGGCCGGCACGCCATTTCGCTCGCTCTGATTGCCGAAGCTGAAGCGGCGATCTGCACGCCGGTCGGCTGGCACCCTGATCCGGCGCAGCGCGTCTGACGGACGCGGGCGCTGACCGGCACCGCCGTATCGCTGGAGCGCAGATTTTCTGCGCGATCAGAGCTCGCCGCTACCGCCGTATCGCCCAGCATAGCTGAGCTCCTACCGGGACCGAACAAGCGCCGCAGGAGCGCAGATTGGCTGCGCGATCAGCGCTTGCCCGGAAGCGCCGAATCGCCCAGCATAGCTGGGCCTACGGGGATTGATCCGACGTTTAGCCCAGCGCTTCGAGGCGCGCCCTGACCGCCAAGAGACCCGGCCGCACGCTGGTCAGCACCGGCTTGCCGGTGGCCTTGGCAATCGCCTCCTGCATGCGCGCCATCGACGCCTGCGCGAGGACGATGACGCCAACCTGGTCGGCGATGGCGAGCGCCGCATTCATCAGGATTTCGTCGTGCACCTCAGGCTTGCCGGAATTGAGCGCCTGCAGCGCGCCGGCAGCGACCCGTTCGACGATTTCCACCGGTTTTCCGACTTGCGCGGCGATCGACCGGAGCAGCCGGTTGGTCGGCACCAGCGTCGTGTCCACCGTGGCCAACACGCCGATCGTCGGCGCCGCGGCGACGGCCTGCTGCGCCATGGCTTCGTCGATGCGCAGCATTGGCACCTTGATGAAGGGTTGCGTCTGGCCGACGATGTCGCCCAGCGACGAACAGGTACTGAGGATCAGGTCGGCGCCCATGTCTTCGGCGGCGCGGCAGTAGGCAAGGAAGCGACGGCGGACGTCGGCGGTCATCTGGTTGCCGGCGGCGATCACGTCGGGAATCAGGCTGTCGTCGAAGATATTGACCAGACGGTGGCCTGGGACGATCTCGGCAAAGAGTGCCTTGGTCGGCTCGATGATCGTAAAAGCGGTGTAGAGAGCGGCGACGGTTTTCATGGCTCTCCCGGGGGTACTTCGGCTCATTTGAGGTAAAGGTCGGTCATTTTCGCCGCGTACTCGGCATGCAGTGCGACGAGCCGGTCTTCGCGCGCGTCCTTTTCGGGATCGACCGTTTGCGCTTCGGCTTTGTACCAGGCGAGTATCGACTGCAAACCCGCATGCCGAGATTTGGCACGCTGCGATAAGGCCGGCGGTACGGCCGGCAATACGCCGCGACACTCGAAGTGACGACGATGTGCCCGGCATTGCCGGCAAAGGCGCGCAAGGTCGAGCGCGCGTCGTCGGCCGTAAAACAGATCATGCCAATGACAGCGTCGTAATTCGTACGCTGCATCGCGGCTTCGAATTTCTCGCGCTCGTGGCGGTCGCCGACGAGCTGGGTGACGCCCTCGCCGATCGCAAGCGCCTTGCTGCCGCGGTTATAAACACTGACATCGTGCCCGGCAGCGACCATCTGTCTGACGATTTCGCGGCTGATCACACCGCTGCCGCCGAGGATGAGTACTTTCATGCGCGTCAAACTACTGACTATTTTTTGATCACATGGCCGGCGTCGGCCTCGTACCACTTAACGATGCTGCTCACGTCCTCGTCACCGATGCCCGTGGCGAGTGCCTCGCGCAGCACGCCCTTGACCGCGTTGAGAACCGGCGTGGACACGCCGAGGTCGGCGCTGAGCTGGCCGACGAGTCCCATGTCCTTGCCGAGCATGGCCAGGGAAAAGGCCGGCGAGAAGTCGCGGCCGACGATCTTCGCCAACTTCGCTTCGGACACCAAGCTTTTGGCGCCGCCGTTGCCGACAATTTCGATGAACAGTTCGGGGTCGATGCCGCTCTTGCTGGCGATCATCAGCGCTTCGACGAAGGACAGCAAGTTGATCGCGTACATCGTGTTGTTAGCCAGCTTGGCGTACGAGCCGGTGCCGCTCGCGCCGAGGTAGTACGCCGCCTTGCCCATGGCCAGCAGCACGGGTTTGCTGGCCGCGAAAGCGTCGTTGCTGCCGCCGACCATGAAGGTCAGCTTGCCGTCCCTGGCCTGCGGGGCGCTACCGGTGACCGGGCAATCGAGCATGTCGACGCCGTGGGCTGCCGCTGTCGCCGCGAGCCGCTGGCTGGTCGCCGGCAGGATCGTCGTGCCGTTGAGGATGACCATCCCGGGCGCGGCGCCGGCGAGGACGCCTTCCTTGCCAAGAACGACGTCCTCGACGTCCTGGTCGGCCTTGACCATGATGACCACCGCCTCGGCGCGCGCGGCGACCTCAGCCGGACTCGCGCAGACCGACGCGCCGAGCGCGGCCAGCGCGGCGGTCT
>JBBRXI010000295.1:0-3775 GCA_038248575.1 Burkholderiales bacterium
ATGTTCACGCTGATCAGCATGGGCGTCGGCGCGGCCTACCTCTTCAGCATCTTCGCCGTGCTCGCGCCGGGACTTTTCCCGGACGGATTTCGCGATGCTCAGGGTCACGTCGGTGTCTATTTCGAGGCCGGCGCGGTGATTGTCGTTCTCGTTCTGTTAGGCCAAGTCATCGAACTCGGCGCGCGCGAGCGGACCGGCTCGGCGATAAGGGCGCTGCTCGATCTGGCCGCGAAGACGGCGCGGGTGATCCGCGCCGACGGGCGCGAAGAGGATATCGCGCTCGAAGCGGTCGTCGTCGGAGATAGATTGCGCGTGCGCCCCGGCGACAAGGTGCCGGTCGATGGACTCGTCATCGAGGGCCGTTCGTCCGTCGACGAATCGATGATTTCGGGGGAATCGGTCCCGGTCGAGAAAGTCAGCGGCGATGAGGTCACCGGCGCGACGATCAACGGCAGCGGAACGCTCGTCGTCGAGGCGAAGCGCGTCGGTGCCGATACGCTGCTCGCCCAGATTGTCGACATGGTCGCCAACGCCCAGCGTTCGCGCGCGCCGATCCAGAAACTCGCTGATTCGGTCGCCGGCATCTTCGTTCCGGTCGTCGTCGGTATCGCGCTTCTCGCCTTCATCGCGTGGGCGATCTGGGGCCCGGCACCGGCGCTCTCTTACGCGCTGATTTCTGCCGTCGCCGTGCTGATCATCGCCTGTCCCTGTGCCCTCGGACTGGCGACGCCGATGTCGATCATGACCGCGACCGGACGCGGCGCGCAAGTCGGCGTCCTCGTGCGCAACGCCGAAGCGCTCGAACGCTTCGCCAAGGTCGATGTGCTGATCGTCGACAAGACCGGAACGCTGACCGTCGGCAAGCCGAAACTCGTTGCCGTCCTGCCGGCTCCGGGGCATGACGAAACCGAGGTCCTGCACCTCGCCGCGAGCCTTGAGCGCGGCTCGGAACATCCGCTGGCCGAATCGATCGTGTCCGGTGCGCTAGAGCGCGGCATCGAATTATCCAAGGCCGAAGCGTTCGAAGCGCTGACCGGCAAGGGCGTCAAGGGCACGGTGAATGGCAAGGCGGTCGCTCTCGGCAACGACAAGCTCCTGACCGATTTTGGCGTCGACGCCGGGAATTTCGCGCAGATGGCCGACACGCGGCGCGATCAGGGCGAAACGGTGATGTTCATCCTCATCGGCAGCGAGATCGCCGGCCTCGTCAGCGTCGCCGACCCGGTTAAGGAATCGACGCCGTCGGCACTGACGGCGTTGCACGCTCAGGGTCTGCGCATCATCATGGCGACCGGCGACAACGAGAAAACCGCACGCGCCGTCGCCGGCCGCCTCGGCATCGACGAGATACGCGCCGACGTGCTGCCGGCCGACAAGGCGCGCATCATCTCGGAATTGCAGGCCGAAGGGCACAAGGTCGCGATGGCCGGCGACGGCGTCAACGACGCGCCGGCGTTGGCGCAGGCGGACGTCGGAATCGCCATGGGCACCGGCGCCGACGTCGCGATTGAGAGCGCCGGTTTCACGCTGGTCAAGGGCGACCTGAACGGCATCGTGCGCGCGCACCGTCTGGCGCAGGCGACAATGCGCAATATTCGCCAGAACCTGTTCTTCGCCCTCGTCTACAACGCCGCCGGCGTGCCGATTGCCGCCGGGATTCTCTACCCGTTTATCGGCGTCCTGATCTCGCCGATGATCGCCGCAGCGGCGATGAGCCTGTCGTCGATTTCGGTGATCACCAACGCCTTGCGCTTGCGTCGAGTGCAGATCTAGGCGAAACACGGGAATAGCCGAGTGGCCTTCTGAGGAAAACGTCACGACGAAAACGCCGGCAAAAAATACCCGGTCAATCCTGAGACAAATTCCTGCTGGTGTCTGGATACTGGGTTTCGTCAGCCTGCTGATGGACATCTCGTCGGAGATGATCCATAGCTTGCTGCCGATGTTCATGGTCACGACGCTCGGCGCGAGTGCTTTCGCCGTCGGCCTGATCGAGGGGCTGGCCGAATCCACGGCGTTGATCGTCAAGATATTCTCGGGCACCTTGAGCGACTACTTGGGCAAGCGCAAGGGACTCGCGGTGCTCGGCTACGCGCTAGGCGCGCTTTCCAAGCCGTTGTTTGCGCTGGCGCCGACGATAGGCGTCGTGCTGACCGCACGGTTGCTCGATCGGGTCGGCAAAGGCGTACGCGGCGCGCCGCGCGATGCGCTCGTCGCCGACATTGCACCGCTGCACCTGCGCGGTGCCGCCTTCGGCCTGCGCCAGTCGCTCGACACCGTCGGCGCCTTCATCGGACCCCTTCTGGCGGTCGGACTGATGCTGCTGTGGGCCAACGATTTTCGTGCCGTATTCTGGGTCGCCGTGATTCCCGGTCTCGCAGCCGTCGCCCTGCTGGCCTTCGGTTTGCGCGAACCGGCGCGCACGCAGGCAGTGAAGCGCTCGAATCCGATTCGCCGCGAGAATCTGCGTCGACTGGATGCGTCGTACTGGTGGGTCGTCGGCGTCGGCGCCGTGTTTACACTGGCGCGTTTCAGCGAGGCCTTTCTCGTGCTGCGGGCGCTGCAAGGCGGCGTCGCCGTGGCGCTGGTCCCGCTCGTCATGGTCGCGATGAACGTGATCTACTCGCTCTCGGCGTACCCGTTCGGCAAACTCTCCGACCGCATGAGCCACCGCAAGCTGCTCGCGCTCGGGTTGGCTGTACTGATCGCCGCAGACTTCGTTCTTGCCGCGAGCGAGCATTGGAGCGTCGTCCTGGCGGGCGTCGCGCTCTGGGGTGTGCACCTGGGGATCACGCAGGGACTGCTGGCGACGATGGTCGCCGATACCGCGCCCGCCGATCTGCGCGGCACGGCCTATGGCTTCTTCAATTTGATGAGCGGCCTGGCGATGCTGCTGGCGAGCGTTGTCGCCGGTCTCCTGTGGGACAGCCTCGGCGCGGCGGTCACGTTCTACACCGGGGCGGGTTTCTGCGCGCTTGCCCTCGTTGGTCTGGCCTGGCAACCGGCCAGGGGGCTTGCCAAGTCCTAACGCGCAAACCAGCGCTGGGTGACGATCATCAAAGGCGGCAGGACCAGCCATTGCAGCAAAGGGGAAAGTCCAATGCCAAGAAACAAAGGCATGTTTTCCGTATAGGCCCAACTGCCCAGGCGATAGACGTTGAACCATTCGCTCCACGCGGTATAGCTCACCGCGCCCAGTACCACAATGAGGCCGCCTGACCACGGCCGCGAAAAGAGCCAGTCAGCACGCCAGAGGACGATGCCGGCCAGAACGAAAAGAGCCAGTGCAATCAGGACGTCGCCCAAGGTGCAATGCAGCACCGCCCACATCACGCTGAAGCTGTCCGCCTGTGCCCAGATCGTGTACAGCCTGATGTGCGCAATTTCCCAGACCAGGTTGAAAACGAAGGCAAGCGCTGACCAGAGTCCAGCACGCGCCATCACCGTCGACACCGCCGGCTTATGCATCAGATTTTGCACTCAGCGTTGGAAAAAACGCCGGGGTATGCGCCTGATATCGGGTATAGGCATCGCCAAATTCGGATTGTGCTTCCTGCTCTTCGCGCCGCGCGAGCCGAAGGTACATGAATACCAGTATTGGAAACATGACGAGCGTGACCAGCGTCAGGCGCTGAACGAGCGCCAGTCGCGCGACGACTTGGGCTTGGTGAAGCTGAACGCGAAAATGATGAATACCAGAGAGTTAATGATAACCAGGGACCATAGCCCATAAGCCGGAGCGGCGTTGTGGTCCATTACGGTTTATCCTTGGTCG